>NZ_JBSFWU010000001.1:0-175763 GCF_053594995.1 Streptomyces sp. NPDC002536 | reverse complement strand
TCCCTACCCGCCGCTCTTCCGATCGGGGCGCAGCCCCGAGAACCTCGACTGCGGGCGCGTCGTGGCCGATCGCGCAGTTCCCCGCGCCCCTTACGGGGCGCGGCCTCACGGGGCGCCCCCGTGCGAGGATCGGCGCCGTGAACAGCGCACACTCTCCCGGGGCTCCCGTCCGGGCCGGCATCCCCGAACACGGCCGGATCCCCAAGTACTACGCCGTCAAGACCCAAGTGGCCGCCCTGATCGACGAATTGGGCGAAGGCGGCCTGCTGCCCACCGAGCGCGAGCTCGCCGCCCGCTTCGAGGTGTCCCGCGAGACCCTGCGCCAGGCCCTGCGCGAGCTCCTGCTGGAGGGCCGCCTGCGCCGTGCCGGCCGCGGCACGGTGGTGGCGGGGCCCAAACTCGAACAGCCCCTCGCCCTCGCCAGCTACACCGAGGGCGTCCGCCGCCAGGGCCGCCGCCCGGGCCGCACCCTGGTGGGGCTGGAGCGCCTGCCGAGCCCGGCCGCCCTCGCCGCGGACCTCGGGGTGCAACAGGGCGATCCCGTCTGGCACATGGAGCGCGTCCTGCTCGCCGACGACGAGCGGGTGGGACTGGAGAGCACCTATATCGCGGTCGAGCGCGTGCCCCGGCTCGACACGGACTTCTCGCCCGACTCGTCCTTCTACGGCTACCTGCGCGAGCAGCTCGGCATCCGCTTCGGCGACGCGGACGAGAAGCTGGAGACCGTGCTGGCCACCCCACGCGAGGCCCTCCTCATCGGCACGCCGCCCGCGCTGCCCATGCTGCTGATCCACCGGCTGTCGCGGGACACGGAGAGACGCCCGATGGAGCGGGTGCGCTCGCTCTACCGGGGGGACAGGTTCTCGTTCACGACGCACCTGGGCGCCCCGTAGGGGCGCGGGGAACTGCGCGACCAGCCACAACGTACCTGTAGATAACGAAACGGCAACGGGTCTAGGCCAACTTTGACGCTCCGTTCACCCCCATGTTGCCGCCCGGATAGACCGGAGTCACCGACTCCGACGACCGTTCACGGCATGCGAGTCATAGTCGTCGGAGCCGGCGTGGTGGGAACCATGCACGCCTGGCATGCAGTGCAACGCGGCCACGAGGTCGTCCACTTGGAGCGCGAGGCCGAGGCCCGAGGGGCCTCCGTCCGCAACTTCGGTCTGGTCTGGGTCGGCGGCCGGGCCGCCGGCGCGGAGCTGGACACCGCCCTGCGCGCCCGGGAGCTGTGGGAGGAGATCGGGACCGCCGTCCCCGGCCTCGGCTTCCGGGGCAACGGTTCGCTGACCCTCGTCACCAACGAGGCCGAGCTGGCCGTCGCCCGGGCGGCCGCGGAGGGCCCCGAGGCGGACCGGCGCGGCTTCGAACTCCTCGGCCCCGCCGAGGTCCGCGCCCTCGAACCCGCCCTGCGCGGCGCGTTCCTCGGTGCCCTGCGGTGCGGCCGTGACGGCGCCGTCGAACCGCGCACCGCCCAGCGCGTCCTGAAGGCCGAACTGCTGAAGTCCGGCCGCTACACCTTCCTCGGCGGGCGCGAGGTCCGCGAGGTCGTCGGCGAGCGTGCCGTCCGCGACGACCGCGGCGACGTCCACCACGGCGACGCCGTGGTGCTGTGCACGGGCGCCTGGCTCGGCGGGCTCGTCAAGGAACTCGCCCCCGAACTCCCCGTCCGTCGCGTGCGGTTGCAGATGATGCAGACCGAGCCCCTCGGCGAGCGGCTCGCCTCCTCCGTCGCCGACGCCGACAGCTTCCGCTACTACCCGGCCTACGGCGGCGCCGCGCTCGACGCGATGGCCGCCGCGCAGGCCCAGCCGCCGGTGGCCGCAGAGCACAAGATGCAGCTGCTGATGGTCCAGCGCGCGGACGGCGGGCTGACCATCGGCGATACGCACGAGTACGAGACCCCGTTCGCCTTCGACGTCGACGAGGCGCCCTACCGGCACCTCACCGACGTCGCCGAGTCCCTCCTCGGCCGCCCGCTGCCGGCGATCCGGCGCCGCTGGGCCGGGGTGTACGCGCAATGCCTGGAGGCCGGGCGCGTCGTGCACCGCGAGCAGGTGCGCGAGGGCGTGTGGCTGGTGACCGGTCCCGGCGGGCGCGGCATGACCTGCTCCCCGGCGATCGCCGAGACGACCGCGAACGAACTGGGCTGGTGAGGGTGTTGACGAAGGTGTTGAAGCAGAACCGTATTTCCCTGGTCGTGCTCGACATGGCCGGCACGACCGTCGCCGACGACGGCCTCGTCGAGCAGGCCTTCGACGTCGCGGCCCGGCGGCTCGGCGTGGAGCCGGGCACCGCGGACCACGCGGAGAAACTGGCCTACGTCCGCGCCACGATGGGCGAATCCAAGATCTCCGTCTTCCGCCACCTCTTCGGCGAGGAAGCGAAGGCGCAGCAGGCCAACGCGGCCTTCGAGGAGGCCTACGGGCAGCTGGTCGGGGCCGGGCACTGCGCGCCGGTCCCGGGCGCCCGCGAGGCGATCGAGCGACTGCGCGCCGAGGGCCGCGGCGTCGTACTGACCACCGGCTTCGCCCGGGTCACCCAGGACGCGATCCTCGCCGCGCTCGGCTGGGGCGACGGTCTCGTCGACCTCACCCTCTGCCCGGGCGACGTGGGCGGCCGCGGCCGCCCGTACCCGGACATGGCGCTGGCCGCCCTGCTGCGCACGCAGGCCGCGGACGCGGTGGCGCAGATCGCGGTGGCGGGGGACACCTCGTACGACATGCTCACCGGGAGCCGGGCGGGCGCGGGCGTGGTCGCCGGCGTGCTGACCGGCGCCCACGAGGAGGGCGCCCTGCGGGCGGCCGGGGCCACGCACGTCCTGGGCTCGGTGGCCGAACTTCCGGACGCCATCGCGGAGTACGAGCTCCGTGCCACGGAGGCGGGGTCGTGATACGGGCGGACGGGCGGGCGCCGTCACCGGCGTCCGGCGACCTGAGCGCCGGTGCCGCGGCCGCCGGAAGCCCGCGCAGCGGCACCGGCATACGGTTCGAGGACGTCACCGTCGCCTACGGCGACAACACCGTCCTCGACTCCCTCTCCCTCACCGTCGAACCCGGCGAGGTCATGGCCCTGCTCGGGCCGTCCGGATCCGGCAAGACGACCGCACTGCGCTCCGTCGCCGGGTTCGTACGGCCCGCCGCCGGGCGGGTGTTCATCGGCGACCGGGACGTGACCGACCTCGCCCCGTACCGCCGCGGCGTCGGCATGGTCGTCCAGCAGTACGCGCTCTTCCCGCACATGCGGGTCGACGCCAACGTCGCCTTCGGGCTCCGGGCGCAGAAGGCGCCGCGCGACACGATCGCCGGACGGGTCGCGGAGGCGCTGGAGATGACGGGCATGGCCGCATACGCCAAGCGGTACCCGCGCGAGCTGTCCGGCGGGCAGCAGCAGCGCGTGGCCATCGCGCGGGCGCTGGCCATCCGGCCCGGGGTGCTGCTCCTGGACGAGCCGCTGTCCGCGCTGGACGCGCAGCTGCGCTCCGGCATGCTGGCGGAACTGGCCCGTCTGCACCGCGAGTTGCCGGACATCACGATGCTGTACGTCACCCACGACCAGGTCGAGGCGCTCACCCTCGCCGACCGGATCGCGGTCATGGACCGCGCCCGGCTGCGGGACTGCGGCACGCCGCAGGAGCTGTACCGGCGCCCGCGCACCGAGTTCACCGCGTCGTTCGTCGGCAACGCGAACCTGCTGCCGGTGACCGTCACCGGGGACGGCCGCGTCGGCCTCGCGGGGACGGACGTGTCCGTCCCGACGGACGGCGCGGCGCGCGGCGCGTCGGCCACGCTGTGCGTCCGCCCGCACCTGGTGGGCCTGGGCCCCGGCCCGAACGCCCTGCGTGGCCGGGTCGCGGAGGTCCAGTGGCGGGGTGCCACGCACCGCGTCGCTGTCGCGGTGGACGACCACCGGGTCGTCGCGGACGTCCGCGAACTCCGCGACACCCCGGCCCTGGGCGACGAGGTCACCGTCCACTTCGCGAGCGAGGACGCGGTGCTGCTGCCTTTGGGGGCCACCGATGGCTGAGCCCAACCGGCTGCGGGTGGAGGCCGGTTCGGCCCCGCCGGACTCCGCCTCGGGGCGACTCGCCGTTGCGGCGGAGGGCAGGGGCGGGCGCCCCTACGACCCTGCGCACCGCGACGGTGCGCACGCGCCGGGGCGTGGACCCGTACCGTCCTCCCGCCGCAACGGAAGGCCGCGAGCCCTGCCCGCATGGGCGCTCGCGCTCCCGCCCCTCGCCGTCCTCGGCCTCGTCTTCCTCTACCCCCTCGCCCTCGTCGCCTGGCAGTCCGTCTCGCCGGACGGCTCCGGCGGTCCCTCCCTCGCCGCGTACGGCGACGTCTTCGGGCAGGCGGCTTTCCGACAAGCCCTCGGCACCACGGTGCTGATCGCCGTCGGATCCACGGCCGGCGCCGTGATCCTCGGTTTCGCCCTGGCGATCGTGATCGCCTTCGTCCCCTTCCCCGGCGGCAAGGCCCTCAGCCGGTTCATCGACGTCTTCCTCTCCTTCCCCTCCTTCCTCATCACCCTCGCCCTCCTCTTCATCTACGGCACCGTCGGCATGGCCAACGGCCTCTGGGCCGACACCGTCGGCGGCACCGGGCCGTTCGACTTCCTGCACACCCCCTGGGGCGTGCTCCTCGCCGAGGTCACCTACTTCACCCCGTTCGTCATGCGCCCCCTCCTCGCCGCCTTCTCCCAGGTCGAGACGGCGCAGCTCGAAGCCGCCGCCTCCCTCGGCGCGAAGGCGCCGCGGATCGTGCGGCAGGTGATCCTCCCCGAGGCGCTGCCCTCGCTCGCCGCAGGCGGCTCGCTCGTGCTCGTGATGTGCCTGAACGAGTTCGGCATCGTCCTCTTCACCGGTGCCAAGGGCGTGACGACCCTGCCCACGCTCGTCTACAGCAAGGCCATCCTCGACGGCGACTACACCTCGGCCTGCGTGGTCGCGATCGTCAACATCGTGCTCTCCGTGGGCCTTTACGGCCTGTACCGGTTGCTGCTCTCCCGAACGCGCCCCGCTGGAGGTCCTCGTGCTCGTGCATAGCCGACGCGCCCGCCGGGCGATATGGGCCGCCTTCTTCGCCCTCTTCCTCCCCGTCTTCGCACTCCCCTTCCTGGTCATCGTCGCCGCCTCCTTCGCCACGAGCTGGAGCGGCGCGCTCCCCTCCGGCGCCACCACGGCGCACTACCGGGACCTCGTCCACGGCGACGCCACGGACGCCCTGGTCACCAGCCTGGTGACGGCCGTGTCCGCCAGTCTGCTCGCCCTCGCCCTCGGCACCTGGGCCGCCCTCGCGGCGCAGTCCCTGCGCGGCCGGCGCTCGCGCAAGGTGCTGGACGCGCTGTTCATGCTCCCGGTGGCGGTGCCCTCCGTCGTCGTCGGACTGTCGCTGCTCGTCGCCTTCTCCCGGCCTCCGCTGCTCCTCAACGGCACCCGCGAGATCGTGATCGTCGCGCACACCGTGCTCGTCACCGCCTTCGCCCACCAGTCGGTGACGGCCGCGCTCGCCCGCCTGGACCCGGCGTACGAGCAGAGTGCCGCGAGCCTCGGCGCGCGCCCCGCCTACGTGCTGTGGCGCGTGAAGCTCCCCCTCCTGCTGCCCTCCCTCACGGCCGCCGCCGGCCTCTGCCTCGCCCTGTCCATGGGCGAGTTGAGCGCCACGATGATGCTCTACCCGCCGGACTGGCTGCCCCTCCCCGTCAAGATCTTCGGCGCCACCGACCGTGGCGCGCTGTTCTCCGGAGCCGCGCTCGCCGTCGTGCTGATGGTCACCACCCTCCTCGCCTTGCTGGGCGTCTCCCGCATCCGCACCCGCGCCTCCTTCAGATAACCACCCACCACTGACAACGGAGTTCACCTCGCCATGCCCCGCTACTCCCGGCCGCTCACCGCCGCCCTCGGCGCCCTGGCCCTCGGCGCCTCCCTCACCGCCTGCGGCGGTTCCGCCGACGCCTCCGCCAAGGAGATCACCGTCTACAGCGCCGACGGCCTCAAGGCCGAGAACGGCACCGGCTTCTACGACAAGGTCTTCAAGGACTTCGAGGACAAGACCGGTATCAAGGTCAAGTACGTCGAGGGCGGCTCGGGCGAGATGGTCCAGCGCCTCAACCGCGAACGGGCCAACACCCAGGCCGACGTGGTCGTCACCCTCCCGCCGTTCATCCAGCAGGCGTCGGGCAAGGGCCTGTTGGAGGAGTACCGGCCTGCAGGGTCCGACCAGGTCGCCGACGCCGACAAGGACCCCTCCGGCAAGTGGACCTCGGTCGTCAACAACTACTTCTGCTTCATCTACAACTCCAAGGAGCTCAGCAGCCCGCCCAAGACCTGGAACGACCTCCTGGACCCCAAATTCAAGGGCAAGCTGCAGTACTCCACCCCCGGCGTCGCGGGCGACGGAACGGCCGTACTGATCAAGGCCATGCACGACTTCGGCGGCAAGGACGCGGCCATGGCCTACTTCAAGAAGCTCCAGGCCAACAACGTCGGCCCGTCCTCCTCGACCGGCCAGCTCGCCCCCAAGACCGCCAAGGGCGAACTCCTCGTCGCCAACGGCGATGTGCAGATGAACTACGCCAACACCAAGTTCATGGCGGACCAGGGCATCTTCTTCCCCGCCGGGGACAACGGGAAGCCCACCACCTTCGCCCTGCCCTACGCCGCCGGACTGGTCAAGAGCGCACCGCACACGGCCAACGCCAAGAGGTTCCTCGACTACCTGCTCTCCGACGAGGTCCAGGGCGAGGTGTCCTCGGTGGCCGGCGGCTTCGCGGCCCGCACGGACATCAAGGCGGCCGACCGCAACGCGATCGCTCTCGGCGAGATCATGAAGGGCGTGGACATCTTCCGCCCGGACTGGCAGGACATCAACGCCCACCTGTCGTCGTACGTGGAGGCGTGGAAGGCGGCGACAAGCGCCCCGTAAGGGGCGCGGGGAACTGCGCGACCAGCCACAACGGACCAGCAGCGGACGACATAGGGTGGAGGCACCGGGGCACCGCCCAAGCACCACGCCCCACGTACCCCAGCGGGAGCGACATGGCAGAGCGCAAGCCGATCGAGTCCTGGCTCACCGACATGGACGGTGTGCTGATGCACGAGGGCATTCCGGTCCCCGGGGCCGACGCCTTCATCAAGCGGCTCCGCGAGTCCGGCAGGCCCTTCCTCGTCCTGACCAACAACTCGATCTACACCCCGCGCGACCTGCACGCCCGGCTCGCCCGGATCGGGCTCGACGTGCCCGTGCCGAACATCTGGACGTCCGCCCTGGCCACGGCCCAGTTCCTGGACGACCAGCGGCCCGGCGGCACGGCCTACGTCATCGGCGAGGCCGGTCTGACCACGGCCCTGCACGACATCGGCTACGTGCTCACCGACGTCGAGCCCGACTACGTCGTCCTCGGCGAGACCCGCACCTACAGCTTCGAGGCGCTCACCAAGGCGATCCGGCTGATCAACGCGGGCGCCCGGTTCATCGCCACCAACCCCGACGAGACCGGGCCCTCCGCCGAGGGCGCCCTGCCCGCGACCGGCTCGGTGGCCGCCCTGATCACCAAGGCGACCGGCCGCGAGCCCTACTTCGTCGGCAAGCCCAACCCGCTGATGATGCGGGCCGGGCTCAACGCCATCGGGGCCCACTCGGAGTCCAGCGCCATGATCGGCGACCGGATGGACACCGACGTGCTGGCCGGACTGGAAGCGGGCATGGAGACCTTCCTCGTCCTGACCGGACTGACCCGGCCCGAGGAGGTCGAGCACCACCCCTTCCGCCCGTCCCGCGTGGTCGACTCGATCGCCGATCTCGTCGATCTGATCTGAGCGACAACGGGCGGAACAGGGCCCGTTCCGGTCGGGATTCTGAGCCGATCGGGCCCGATGATCGCCAAATGGAGCAATACGTCTACGGAGCGGATGCGCCGCGCTCGCCCGCCGGGTGAACCTCTGGAGCAGGAGGTTCATCATGGACTCATTCCGCATCGCCCTGTGCGGCGCCGTCACCGCTGCGGTGGCCGTCTGCACCGGATCCCTCTCCGCCGGATCGGCCCGCGCCGGCGACGGTCCGGCGACGATGTCGGGAACGATAGAGCTCACCCCCGTCTCCGCCCGCCCCGGCTCCGAGGTGCAGCTGCGCATCTCCGGCTGCCGCAGCGAGCGGGCCACGGCCACCTCCGAGGCCTTCGTCTCCGACGCCCGGCTGGCCAAGGACTCCGCCGGGCTGTTCGCCGAGGCGACCGTCCGGCAGACCGCCCGCGCCGGCACCTACCCGGTGAAGGTGATGTGCGATGGCTACAACTCGACCGCCCAGGGCCGGCTGACCGTCGTCCCCTACGGCCGTGACCTGCCCGAACCCCAGGCCGCCCCACAGCCCCCCGAGCAGCGCACCGCCCCCGTCGTGCACGACGGGCTCGGCCCGCACGAGGCCCACACCCTGCCCGGCGGGCACTTCGCCTCGCCCGTCGCACCCGTCCCGGCAGGGGGCGGCGGCACGGCACGCGTGGCCGTCCCGCAGCCGCCCGACACCCCCGGGCTGGTCCTCGCCGGCACCACGGCCGCCATCGCGGGCGGCCTGATCTGGTACCGCCGGCGCACCGACGGCCGACAGCAGCGGTGAGAGAGGCGACCCGGGTGCCATGGAAGAACTGCGTACCGGGGGCGAACCGCAGACGACCGGCCGCGGGCGGCTGCTGACCGGCATGGCCTGGGCGGCCCTGCTGGTGGCCCTGTGGCTGTGGGGCCGCGAGGCCACCGAGGTGCCGGCGTCGGTCACCCCCACCACGGGCGATGCCGCGGCCGCCGGCCGCCCGCCCGCACACCCCCTGCCCCCGGCCCGGGACCCCCTGCCCAGGGCGCGCCCGCGGGTCCTCGCCATCAGGGCCATGGGCGTCCGCGCACCGGTGGAGGAACGCGGGCTCACCCCGCAGGGCGCGGTCGAACCGCCGCCGTACAACCGGCCCAACAGCGTTGCCTGGTACCGGGGCGGACCCCAGCCCGGCACCCTCGGCGCGGCCGTCCTCGTCGGGCACGTCGACACCGCGCACGGCCGCGCGGTCTTCGCGGGGCTCGGCGGCATCCCGCGCGGCGAGACGATCACGGTCGAGCGCGCGGACGGCAGCACCGCCGAGTTCACGGTCGAGGACGTGGCGGTCTACACCAAGGACCGCTTCGACGCCGCCAGGGTCTACGGCCCGCACGAAAAGGGCCGCGCCGAACTGCACTTGATCACCTGCGGCGGCACCTTCGACCGGGTGCGGCAGACGTACAGCGCCAACGTCGTGGTGTCGGCGTACCTGACCGGCGGCGGCGCGCGACCGTAGCCCCGCAGCCTGCAACGAGCGGAGAGATCCCAGTGGAACCACCGGCGAACACTCGCCCAACAGAGCGACTCCGCACCGTGTCCCTGCGGGAGCGCCCCCGGTCGCGGGCCGGACTGTGCGACCATGGACGAGGCACCTCCATCGGCTCCGGCGGTACACCCAAGGGGGAGTGGATGTACGGCGGCAACACCGGCCCACGGAGGGCCCTCGCGCTGACCGGCGCGGCAGTCGCGGTGCTGCTTCTGACGACAGGCTGTTCCTCCGAGGACAAGACGCCGGCCGCGCAGAACGCCTCGGCGGCCATCCAGCCGCCCTCCCAACTCCCCAAGTCCCGCTCGCCGTTCTGGGTCAACCCGGACGCCACCGCGGCCAAGCAGATGAGCCGGCTGCAGCAGTCCGGCAAGACGCAGGACGCCAAGCTGATCGCCAGGATCGCCGCGCAGCCGGAGGCCGAGTGGATCGGTGTGGACGATCCGGAGGGCCAGACCCGCGGCTTCACCGAGGCCGCCGCCAAGGCCGACCGCGACGCCCTGCTCGTGCTCTACAACATCCCGCACCGCGACTGCGGCCAGTACTCCCAGGGCGGCGCCTCCGACGGCGACTCCTACCGGGCCTGGCTGGACAAGGCCGTTGCCGGCATCGGGGACCGCCGGGCCACCGTCGTCCTCGAGCCCGACGCCCTGCCGCACATGGAGGACGGCTGTACTCCGCAGCAGTTCCACGAGGAGCGGTACGCGCTGCTCAAGGAGGCCGTCGGCAGGCTCAAGCGGCTGCCCGGGACCAAGGTCTACCTGGACGCGGGCAACCCCAGCTGGGTCACCCCCGCGGACCGGATGGCCGAGCCGCTCAAGCGGGCCGGCATCGACCAGGCCGACGGCTTCGCGCTCAACGTCTCCAACTTCCAGACCACGCAGGACAGCAAGGAGTACGGACGGCAGCTCTCCGCACTCGTCGGCGGCAAGCACTTCGTCATCGACACCAGCCGCAACGGCAACGGCCCGCTGTCCGGCGCCGATCACGAAAAGGCCTGGTGCAACCCGGAGGGCCGCGCCCTCGGCGAGCCCCCGACGACGAAGACCGGTGACGCGCTGGTGGACGCCTACCTGTGGGTCAAGCGGCCGGGAGAGTCGGACGGTTCGTGCAAGGGAGGTCCGGGAGCGGGCCAGTGGTGGGAGGCGTACGCCCTCGAACTGGCCCGCAACGCGAAGTAGTTCTACTGGGTAGTTCTACTGGCCCTCGTCCTTGACGGGGACCTTCAGCCACACCGCCTCGGACGGCGTCCCCTGGCCGTCGACCGCCTCCAGCATGTACCAGCCGGGCGGCACCAGGGACGGGTCCTTGGGCAGGGTGACCTTCACGCCGTCCTTGGTCTTCGTGAAGTCCAGGGCGATCGACCGCTGTTCCACGTTGGTGACGTGGGTGAACGACCCCGGCCGGATCAGCCGTACCTTGCTCACCTCGCCGGAGGTCCGGTAGCTCGTGCCCTCGCCGAGTCCTACCGTCCGCGTGTCCCTGTCCTTGATCTCGGGGCGCACGTTGCGGAACAGGTACGGCGGGGTGTAGAGGTCGATCTCCTGCTGGAAGGTGCCGGGCCGGGTGTTGTCCGCGTCGCCGAAGAGCGAGTCCGACCCGAAGGTCATCACCCGGCCGTCGGGCAGCAGCAGGGCGCCCGAGTGGTAGTTGCGCCCCACGAGCGGATCGGCCACCGGGCGGGTGGAGTTGCTCTTCGGGTCGTAGATCTCGGCCATGAGGACGTTGGAGTCGCTGCGGCCCCGGTAGCCGCCGGAGCCGTTCGTGGTCAGCACGGTGTCGTCGGGCAGGATGACGCTGCTGGGGTAGCGCACCTTGGCGTAGAGGTCGGGGCCGTCGTGGAAGCGCGGTGTGGTGTCGTGCAGGTCCACGATCCGGGTCCTGGCCGTGGACTTGCGGTCCTCGCCGACGCCTCCGCCGCCCAGCACCATGTAGCGCTGGTCCTGCGCGGGCGGCAGCAGCACCGACATGGAGGTCTCCAGGACGTCGGGGTCGCCGATGCCGGGCACCTCGGTGAACTGGTTGGTCTGCACGTCCCAGAGGCCGGGCGTGCGGCCCTCGTTGGCCGGGCCGTACCCGGCGTTGGAACCGGTGTAGAAGATCCGGCCCTTGTCGGTGAGGAACAGGGCGGGATAGGTGGGGAAGAACCGCTGCGTGGGCAGATAGCTCCACTTCTTGGATTTCGGGTCGTAGATCTCGTTCTTCCCGGGGACGACCTGGCCGATCTCGTCCAGACCGGAGACGGAGAGGACCTTGCCGTCCTGGAGCGTGGTGAGCGTGGGATACCAGCGGGCCTCTTCCATCGGGTCGACCGTGATGTAGCGCTCGGCCACCGGGTCGAACTCGTAGGCGTCCTTGATGCCCTGGAAATCCTTCTTGTCGAAGGACAGCTTGTTGGCGATCCCGTAGAAGTTCTGCGCGTCGGTGCCGGAGAGGCCCTCGATACGGTAGTTGTCCGTCGTCCCCGTCTCGTATTCCTGGCCCTTCTCCAAGGCCTCCACATAGACGCGCGCGGTGCTGCCGGTGACGGTCACCTTGCCGTCCTTGTCCTGGTCCTTCTTGGCGCGCGGGACGAGAATGGCGTCCTTCGACTCGAAGGTCTTGCGGCTCGCCTTGCCGGTGAAGCGCGTCCCGGCGGGGAACGTCATCGGCTTGTCGGGGTTCTCGTTGTGAATGATCATCAGGCCGCCGGCCTTGGTGACGTCGCCCTCCAGCTTCTCGTAGCGCTGGGTGCCGCCCGCCACCAGGAGGTTCCCGTCGGGCAGTTGGGTGTGCCCGGCGCAGAAGAGGTCCTTCGGGGTGGGGATGTTCTGATACGTGTTCTCCTTCGGGTCCCACAGGACCGAGCGGAACGACTTCGCCTTGAAATTGGCGGCGTTGTTGCCGGAGCCGGCGACCAGCAGCACCTTGCCGGTGTGCAGCAGGGCGGCGTGGATCGTGTTGATCCGGTACTCCTTGGGGACGTCCACCTCGTCCCAGTGGCCGTTCTTCGCCTTGTACTCGGGCTTGTTGATTTTGTAGGCGTAGTACTGGTCGGAGGCGTACCCCCAGATCGCCGGGCCGTTCATGCCCGCCAGGGCGCACACGACCACCGCGCCGATCGCCGTGCGGCGGGTGCGGCGGCTGAACCGGTATCTCATGACTGCTGCGCCCCCTCGGGGTGCTCGGGCGTGCGGCGCAGGGTCCATGCCCAGGCGGCGATGGGCGCCACGGTGATCAGCACGGCGAGGGCGGCCCAGGTGCGCATGGCCACATGGGTGTGGCCGAGGAAGAAGGAGGCCGCCAGCGAACCGCCGAAGACCGCCAGGAAGAACAGATGGATGCGGAACGTGCCGAAGAGGGTGTCGGGGCTGGCGGAATCGCCTTTCGGGGTGACCACGAACCGGCTCTTGCGGCGCAGTACCGCATCCGTCAGCGAGCGTGCGTAGATCGGGGCGGAGAGCGCGGACATCGCCATGCCGGCCAGCCCGCCGGAGCCCTCGGGCTCGTGCGGGGAGACGTTGTGCCGGCGGTTCCAGATGTAGAGCCCGATCTGCAGGGCGGCCGCATCGCTGTAGAGCATCATCCAGACCTCGGAATTGATCTGGATGCCGGAGGCGCCGAGTCCGAGGAAGAGGGCGCAACTCAGGGCGCCGAGCATCCAGTTGATCGCGGTCATCGGATAGTAGATAACCATCAGCGTGTAGTTCAGGAACGCGCCCGGGGGCAGGGTGAAGGGCCCCTTCCAGTACTGCTTGAGGATGGTCTCGTAGGTGCCCCGGGACCAGCGCAGCTGCTGGGTGAAGAAATCCGTCCAGGCGTTCGGCCCTTCTCCCACGGCGAGGACGTCGGGGGTGTAGACCGAGCGCCACTTTCTGCCCGTCGCGGGATTGCGGTGCCGGTGCAGCTCGAAGCCCGTCGCCATGTCCTCGGTGATCGAGTCGTAGAGCCCGCCGATTCCCTTGAGCGCGCTGATGCGCACGGCGTTGTTGGTGCCGACGAACATGGGGGTGCCGTAGCGGTTGCCCGCGCGCTGGATGAGGGCGTGGAAGAGGAACTGCTGGCTTTCCGCGGCCTTGGTGACGGCCGCGTCGTAGTTCCCGTACACCTGCGGTCCAACGACAAAGGCGACATCCGGGTCACGGAAATAACCGAGCATGCGCTCCAGGAAGTTGGGCAGCGGCACGTGGTCGGTGTCCACGGAGGCGAAGAAGTCGTAATGCTCTCCGTGGGCGTCCAGCCAGGCGTTGTAGTTCCCGTGTTTGGTTCTTGCCCGGTGCGGGCCTTTGGGCCTGTTCCACTTCTCCACGCCCTTGCGCGTGAAGTGGTGCACCCCGAGGCGCTTGCAGACGTCCTTCACCTCGGGGTCGTCGCCCTCGTCCAGCAGCCAGACGTCGAGCGGGCCGCGGTGGCGCACCCGGACCGCGGCCTCCAGGGTGCGCGTCACCATCGCGATCGGCTCCTTGCCGGGCACGAAGGAGGTGAGGAAGGCGACCTTGGTGCCGGTCTGCGGCACTACGGGTATCGGGTCGCGGGCCACCAGGGTGGCGTGGGCGTTGGACGTGACGTTCAGGGTGCGGAACAGCTCGATCAGGCCGATCGACACCAGCATCACCGTGTCCAGCACGCGCATGAGCGCGGTGGCGTTGTCCCGGTGGGTCCAGTGCGCGGGCTGCATCAGCCACATCAGCAGGGCCAGCGAGACGACCGGGGCGGCGCCCAGCAGCAGCGCCGCCTTGATCCGGTGCGGCTCGTCGGCCAGCAGGCTGCGGTAGCGGACCCGGTACGGGACGCCCTCGGGGGGCTGGGTCAGCGGGCCGGCGAGGCGGCTGTAGTGCTCGTAGTCGTAGCGCGGGCGCGTCCGCCCCGGGTGGCGGCGGGCCGGTGCCGGGACGACCGCTCCGGCGGTGGGCCGCCGGGTGTCGGGCGCGGTGGCCCGGGTGGTCGGAACGGGGACCCGCACGCGCGGAATCGCTTTCGGCGGCGTCTCCTGATGCCTGGAGTCGGCAGGCGTAGATGTCATGAATCGTCCCCCCGCACGCATGCTGACTGCGTGTGCGCTGCAGTTCATGGGCCCGGCCGGCCCCCCTTGACCGAGCGCGGGCGTGCGTCGGTGCCGGCTCCCTCCGGCACCACCCAACTCACTGGTCAGACAGTGATATTGGGGGTGTTGCTGTTCAGGTCAGGATCTCGGACCGTCAGTCATGATCGCAAGGGTGAAACAAGGTGGTTACCGGGCAAAGCGGTACGGTCGAACAGAGAAACGCACGAACATGCAGAAGTATCGCGCGCACACCTGGACGGAAACGACTCAGGGCTCCTCACCGATGGTGAGGAGCCCTGAGTCTCGCGTGCGCCGCCAGGGACTCGAACCCCGGACCCGCTGATTAAGAGTCAGCTGCTCTAACCAACTGAGCTAGCGGCGCCTGCTGACAGAGAAGACTTTACAGGACTCCGGAGGGTGCTCCCGACCACCCCGGCAGGCCGTATGCCGGTATTTGTGTCGTAATGGCTATTGATCTGCGGTTTGTCGCAGGAAAGGCAGCGAGGAGATGCCCGACCGGATATCCGACGACGATCACCCCTCCCACCAGGGACGATCCACCCTGCGGGGAGCTCTGGTGGCGGTTGTCGGGGCCGCGGTGATCGTCGGTACGGCCGCTGCGGTCCCGGGCGCCCTGGCGGATCCCCCCGACCCCGCGGCGAACGAGGACGCCCCGGCGGAGACGGTCGCGGACGAGGGCGCAGGGGCGCAGGGGCTGGAGCCCGCGGTGGCCTTCGCGATGGGCCATGTGGGCGATGCGTACGCCCTGGGGGGCGACGGCCCGCACCGCTGGGACTGCTCGGGGCTGGTCCAGCAGGCCTACCGCCGGGCGGGCGTCCGGCTGCCGCGGATCGCGGCCGACCAGTACCGGGCGACGTCCCGGATCTCGCGCAAGGCGCTGCGCCGCGGTGACCTGGTCTTCTGGTCCTCCGACGGCCGGGCGTCCGGCATTCACCACGTCGGGGTCTATCTGGGCGGGGGCCGCTACATCGAGGCGGCCCGGCCGGGGACGAAGGTACGGATCTCGGCCTTCTCCCGCTACAGCCCGAACCTCTACGGCCGGCCGGTGGCCGGGTGAGCGTGCGGATGGGCACGTGGTGGGGCATGCAGTCGGGCTTGCGATTGGCCTGGACATGACTATTGGCCGGTACTAGCCTCCGTATTGGTCTGGACCGCTCATCCCACACGACCCACGAACCCCCCACGTTCGAGGAGTGCTCAGCATGCGCAAAAAGATCAGTGCGGTGGTCATCGGCTTAGGCATCGCCTGCGTCTCCGCCCTCTCCACCGGCAGCGCCGTCGGCCACGGCTACACCGACGCGCCCACCAGCCGCCAGGCGTTCTGCGCCAACGGCACCGTCCAGAACTGCGGCGCGATCCAGTGGGAGCCGCAGAGCGTCGAGGGCCCCAAGGGCTTCCCGGACTCCGGACCCTCCGACGGCACCCTCTGTGCCGGCGGCAACAGCCGCTTCGCCGAGCTCGACGACCCGCGCAGCGGAAGCTGGCCGGCCACTCCGGTCACCGCGGGCCAGAGCTTCACCTTCCGGTGGCGGCTCACCGCCCGCCACGCCACCACCGACTTCCGCTACTACCTCACCAACAGCACCTACGACCCCACCAAACCGCTCACCCGGGACGAGCTCGACCCCGAGCCCTTCCTCACGGTGCCCTACGACGGCCGCATACCGGACGCCACCGTCACCCACGACGGCGTCGTCCCCGCAGGGAGAACCGGCAAGCAGCTGATCCTCGCCGTCTGGACGATCGCGGACACCGGCAACGCGTTCTACGCCTGTTCGGACGTCCAGTTCTGAACCGGTACCGGGGGCGGGCGGAACGGCCCCCGCCCCCGGCACCTCACTCGTCCGGGTCGCGCTTCAGCGCGATCCGCGCCAGGATGCCCGCGACCACCAGCGCGACCACCGCCAGCAGGACGTAGTCGGGCACGGCGTTGCCCGCCTTCGAGGCGAACTCCTCCAGCCTGAACTCCTGATCGGCGTTCAGAATGCCGGGCAGCCCGGTCGTCCCGTCGTATACGAGGAACAGGACGCCGATGCCGATGAAGAACAGCCCCGACACCAGCGACGTCGTGTGCAGCCGCAGCCGTCCCACCCGGAACTCCCGCCCGCGCAGCCACCGTCGGCCGCCGAGCTGGAACCGGTCCCAGAAGAGGGCGAGGACGAACAGCGGCAGCGCCATGCCCAGCGCGTAGACGGCGAGCATCGACGCCCCGTACACCGGGTTGCCGTGCACGGCCGTCACGGTCAGCACCGCGCCCAGGATCGGCCCGGCGCAGAAGCCGGCCAGCCCGTACACGCAGCCCAGCAGGAACGTCGACGCCGCCGACCGCGGGGTGATCCGCCCGGCCGCCTCCTGGGCCTTCTTCGAGGCGAAGCCCAGGCCCAGGATCTGGGCGAGGCCCAGGGCGACGACGATCCAGCCGCCGGCGGTGACCAGCACGTCGCGGTGCCCGTTGAAGAGCCGGCTCGCGGCGGTGGAGGCCGCGCCGAGCGGCACGAGCGTGGTGGCCAGCCCCAGGTAGAAGACGCCGGTACGGGCCAGCAGCCGGCCGGGGGTGGCGAGCGAGTAGGCGAAGAACGCGGGCAGCAGCAGGGCGCTGCACGGGCTCAGCAGGGCGAGGGCGCCGCCGAGGAACGCGGCGAGGTAGCCGATGTCGCTCACTTGCCCGGCTTCCCGTCGCCGGCCTGCGCCTCCTTGGCCGCCTTGGCCTGCGCGATGACGTCCTCGAAGGCCGACATCGGCTGCGCGCCCGCGAGGGGACGGCCGTTGACGAGGAAGGACGGGGTGCTCTGCACGCCGATGGCGTAGCCCTGCTCCTGGTCCTTCTTGACCGCGGCCTCGGCGGCGGAGCCGTTCATGTCCGTGCGGAACCTGTCGAGGTCGGCGACGCCGGCCGTGCGGGCCATGTCGACGAGCTTGTCCTCGGCGAGCGCATCGCCCTTGCGGAGCTTGGCGAAGAGCTCGTCGTGGAAGGCGTGGAACTTCCCCTGCTGCCCGGCGGCCCAGGAGGCGCGGGCGGCGCGCACGGAGGGGTCGCCGAAGATCGGGAAGTTGCGGAACTCGATGCGCAGGACGCCGGTGTCCACATACTTCTTGATCAGCTCGGGCTGGGTCTCCCGGGTGAAGCGGCCGCAGAAGGAGCACTGGTAGTCGGCGTACTCGACGAGCACGACCGGGGCGTCCGCCTTGCCGAGCGCGAGCGGGTCGCCGTCCTGGCGGCGGGCGCTGGCCTTGTCGTACTGGTCGTAGGCCTTCTGCTGCGGATCGTTCGCCGCACCGGAGGCGGCGGAGGGCTCGCGCTTGCCGGAGCCGCCCGTGCTCTTGCCGATCGCGATGCCGGCGGCGGCGACCGCGACGACCAGGGCGACGATCGCGCCGATGGCGGCGATGCGACGGGAGGGCTTGGCGGGCTTGCCGGGCCTGGCGTTCTTGGTGTTCTTGGTGTTCTTGGCGGGTTTGGTGTTCTTGGGCGGGCGTGCGGACATGAGCGGGGAACTCCCTGGGACGTACGGAATCTGGGCATGCCGGGGCACGGCCGGGCGCTCGCGCGGGGGAGCGGGCCGTGGCGGGGCGGGTCTAGATCCGTAGGACGGGGAGCAGCTCGGAGCAGCCTGCGACCGGCGCGGGCGGGGCGCGGGGCGCGGTGGCCTTGGGCGCAGGCGCCTGGGGGAGGGGCGTGCGCGCGGTGCCGGGGGCGGTGAGCGGGTCGGCCGAGCCGTGGGCGACGGCGACCTCGGCGCCCTTGATCGGCACGTCCTGCTGACGGCAGTTGTTGTGGGAACCGGCCTGCGCGGCGGACGCCACCTGCGCGCCGGTCTGCGTCTGTGCGGGCGGGACGGGCGCGCCCGTCGCCCCGCCTCCGCAGAGAGCCGGGCCGAAGACGACGGCGAGGAGGAGGACGAGCACGGAGACCGCCGACGTGCGGTACCGCTGCGGCATCTGCCTCCTCCTCCCGTCCCGTTCCCGGCCGAACGAAGAAGGCCCCTCGCCGGAACGAGGGGCCTTCTTCAGTCTGTGCGCCGCCAGGGACTCGAACCCCGGACCCGCTGATTAAGAGTCAGCTGCTCTAACCAACTGAGCTAGCGGCGCTTGCTGACGAGGTAAATACTACCCGGTCCGAACGGGTGCTCTGAACCACCCGTTCCACGGCCCCTCCGGACCCCGCTCAGAGGGCCATCGACAGCAGCATCGGCGCCGCGTGCCGGTTGAGCGCCTCGGCCGCCTGGCGCAGCCGGTGCGCATGCTCCAGCGGGAGCGAGAGCGCCAGGGATCCCACCGCGCGCCCGGCCGTTATCGGGACGGCGGCGCAGACGGTGCCGAGCGCGTACTCCTGGAGGTCGAGCACCGGGACGGTGGCGGGCTGGGCGTCGAGCCTGCGGAAGAGCAGCTTCTCGCTGGTGATCGTCCGGGAGGTGAGCCGGGCGGTGCGGTGCCGCGCGAGGTGGTCGCGCCGGTCGTCGTGGTCGAGCTGGGTGAGCAGGCACTTTCCGGCCGCCATGGCGTGGGCGGCGGAGCGGAAGTCGACCCACTCGTTGACCTTGGGGGTGCGCGGGCCGTCCGCGTACTGGGTGATCTTGATTTCTCCGTCGACGTAGCTGCTCAGGTAGACGGCGGCGCCGAGGGTGTCGCGCAGCACGGACAGCGACCGCTGGAGTCTGCCCTCCAGGGCCTTCGTGCGGTCGCGGCCCGCGGTGAGCAGGGGCACCGCATCGCCCGTGACATAGCCGCCGTCGGCGGTGCGCTCCACGTACTCCTCGTGCCGCAGCATCTGCAGGAGGTGGGCGAGGTGACCGCGGGGCAGCCCGGTCTCGCGTGCGAGCTGTGCCTCGCTGACGCCTCCGGTGTATTTGGCGACGGTCTCCAGCACGCGCAGCGCGTACTGCACCGAGTGGAACGGTGCGGTCGGGTCGGGCCTGAGCGCCACGGTCTCCCCCTTGCGGTTTTTCCTGTGGGTGTCCCCGGTTGTCGCCCTCCCCACGATAAGGGCGAAAGGGCCTGCGCGGAGAGGGGGTTGAGCAGAATCCCGGCTTGGTCCGTACCCCTGTCCTGGGCCGTCGGACCTTGGCATATGCCGTAGTCGTAGGCGGCCGCGCGGGAATAACCGGAGATTGGCTCCGGTTGGTTGCGGCGACGGCGCACACGCGCGCGGAGACGACCGCAGGGAGGCGGGCCACCGTGGCCGACGCACAGGAGAACGTTCAGGACGTTCGCGATGTTCAGGATGTTCAGGACGAGACCGTCCGGGCGAGGCCTCGCGGCAGCGCTCCCGTCCCCCTGTCCGTACTGGACCTGGCGGCCGTCGGCAGCGGCCGCACCGCCCGGCAGGCACTCGGCACCACGGTCGAACTGGCCCGCCTCGCCGAGCGCCGCGGCTACCACCGCTTCTGGGTCGCCGAGCACCACTCCATGCCGGGGGTGGCCAGCTCCTCGCCGGCCGTCATCCTCGCCCACCTCGCCGCCCGCACCGACCGCATCCGCCTCGGCTCCGGCGGGGTGATGCTGCCCAACCACGCACCCCTGGTGATCGCCGAACAGTTCGGCACCCTTGAGGCCCTCGCCCCCGGCCGCATCGACCTCGGCCTCGGCCGCGCCCCCGGCACGGACGGCGCGACCGCGGCCGCCTTGCGCCGCACCGACTCGCTGCACGAGGGCGCGGACGACTTCCCCCAACAGCTCTCCGAACTCACCCGCTTCCTGGACGACGACTTCCCCGACGGCCACCGCTTCGCCCGCATCCACGCCGTGCCGGGCCCCGTCCAGGGCCGGGTGCCCGGCGGGGTGCAGCGCGCCGACCGCCCGTCGGTCTGGCTGCTCGGCTCCTCGGGCTTCAGCGCCCGCCTGGCCGGCCTGCTCGGCCTGCCGTTCTCCTTCGCACACCACTTCTCGGCCGCGAACACGGTTCCGGCGCTGGAGCTCTACCGCGAGTCGTTCCGCCCGTCCGAGGTCCTGGACCGCCCCTACGCCAAGATCGGCGTCCAGGCCTTCGCCGCGGACGACGCCCGCGAGGCGCACCGCCAGGTCATGACGGGCGCACTGGCGATGCTCCGCCTGCGCAGGGGCCGCCCCGGCCTGGTCCCCACACCGGAGGAGGCGGAGACGTACGCCTTCACCCCGGCGGAGAAGGAGTTCGTGGCGGACTGGCTGCGCAATGTGGTGTACGGGACACCCGACGAGGTACGGGAGGGGCTGAACGCGCTGGTGCGCCGGACGGGCGTGGACGAGCTGATGCTCACCTCGAACGTGCATGGGGCGGAGGCGCGGGTGCGGAGCCTTGAGCTGATCGCGAATATGTACGAAATGTAGAGTTTCCGCGCCCCGTAAGGGGCGCGGGGAACTGCGCGAGCAACCAAGGACGACCCGCAGCCGAGTACCGACCGCTCAGGCCCCGAGCAACTCCGAGATCCGCTCGGCCGGCACCGGCCGCGAGTAGAACCACCCTTGCCCGGTATCGCACCCCATCCGCCCCAGCCGCTCCGCCTGCTCCGCACTCTCCACGCACTCCGCCGTCACCGTCAGCCCCAACCGGTGCGCCAGTTGCACCAACGCCTCCACGATCGCCTCGTCCGCGGGATTGCGGCCGTGCACGAACGTGCCGTCCAGCTTGAGCGCGGACACCGGCAGCCGGCTGAGGTAGGCGAGGTTGGAGTACCCCGTCCCGAAGTCGTCGATGGCGATGGCGACGCCCATGTCGCTCAGCTCCCGCAGCTGCTGCAGCGGTCGCCCGGCCGTGCCCATCACGGCCGACTCGGTGAGTTCCAGCTGCAGCAGGTGCGGCGGCAGCCCGGTCTCGGCGAGGGCCGCGGCCACGTCCGCGACCAGGTCGGAGTCCCACACCTGACGCACCGCCACGTTGACGCTGACGACCAGCGGCGGCCCGTCCGGCCGTTCGAGCTGCCAGCGCCGGGCCTGCCGGCACGCGGTCGCCAGCACCCAGCGGCCCAGCGGGACGATGGCGCCGGTCTCCTCCGCGAGCGTGATGAACCGGTTCGGTCCGAGCGTGCCGAACTGCGGGTGGCACCAGCGCACCAGGGCCTCCACCCCTCGTACGACGCCGTCGGCCAGCCCCACCAGCGGCTGGTACTGCAGCGCGAACTCGCCTCGCTCGACGGCGGGGCGCAGCGTCCGGGAGAGCGCCTGCCGGTTCATCCGGTGGGCGTTGCGCTCGGGGTCGAAGAGGGTCCAGCGGGCCTTGCCGTCCGCCTTGGCCCAGTACAGCGTGGTGTCCGCGGCCTGCATCAGCTCGGTGGCGTGCGTCCCGGCGGCCGGGCGCTCGACCACGCCGATGCTCGCCGACACCGACAGCTGCTGTCCGGCCACCTCGAACGGCCGCTGCAGGGCGGTCTGTACGGCCACGGCGAGGTCGATCAGCTGCTGGGTACCCGCGGACTCCTCGACCAGGACGGCGAATTCGTCGCCGCCGAGCCGGGCCACGAGGTGCCCGCCCGGTGCCGCGCAGGCCGTGAGCCGGTCGGCCACGGCGATCAGCAGCCGGTCGCCGGCGCCGTGGCCGAGGGTGTCGTTGACGGCCTTGAAGCCGTCCAGGTCGAGGTAGCACAGGCCGATCCGGCCCGTTCCGCCCGGTAGCGCGGGCAGGGCCGAGGCGGCGGCCAGCGCTCCGGCCAGCCGCTCGAAGAACAGGCTCCGGTTGGGCAGCCGGGTCACCGGGTCGTGCATCCGGACGTGCCGCAGCCGGGCCCGCAGGTCGCGCCGGTCGCTCACGTCCGCGACCGACAGCAGCGCGTCGTGGCTCTCGGGCAGCGGAGTGACGGTCACCTCGGCCCACAGCCCCCGTCCGCCGGACTGTCTCAACCGCCGGGTGCAGTGCAGGCGGTCGCGGCGGCCCAGCAGCACCTCGCGGTACTTCAGCCAGGTCCGGGTGTCGTCGCGCAGTCCGGTGAACTCGGCGGCGGGGGAGTCCTGGAGCCGGGCGGGGTCGGTGCCCAGCAGGACGCCGAGGGCGTCGTTGGCGGTGCGTACGAGGCCGTCGCGGCCGACGACGGCCATGCCGAGGTGCGCGGCTCGGAAGGCAGCCCGGAATTCCTGGGGGGTCAGATTACGTTGCGTGACGACTGGCGGCATGGTGCCGGGGGTACCGCCCTGGCCGTCGAGGGGTCCGCTCACCGCTCGCTCCCGCGTGGCATCGGGGTCCGCACTGCTGGAGTGCAGGGGTCTTCGAATCGTGTGCGTGGGTCGTACGAGTGGTCGAAATAGGGCTGAATGGCCGCCTGTAGGGGGGTTTCCGTGCTGGAAATGTGGCGATCATAGGGCTCGCACAGGGCCCGTTCCAGCGGCCCGCCCGCGAGCGGCGGTGCCGCCGGCCATGCGGTGACCGATTCCGTTCGTCCATGCCCGTCCATGCGCACTCATGTCTGGAGCTGCACGACAGCGGCTTCCCGATTGACTGACCGTGACTGAGTGTGATGTACCCAGAAGTCGGCTTAGTCACTCGACTGGGGTAGTGAAACGGGGCATAACACCGCAAATAACAAGAGGGTGGTGGAGGTCTCCCGAATCCGTCCCCGGAGGTCGACGTGGTGCGTCCGCAGACACCCATGGGAGTGGACCGGCCCCGGCTGCGTCGTGCCGGAGCCGTGATCACTTCCCTGTGTGCGATCGCCACGACGATCGCGACCGGGCCCGCGCACGCCGTGGGGCCCGGCGGCCCGTGCGCGCTGCCGCGCAGCGAGGCCCATCACTCCGAGGGGCTCGACACCTGGAACCCGGCCTTCCCGCGCCCGGTCGGCCGGCTCGACGCCGTGATGGTCTTCCTGTCCTTCCCGGACTCCCGCCCCTACGTCACCCCGGAGCGGCTCGCGGCGGACCACTTCCCCGGCACGTCCCGCTTCTTCGAGCGGGCCTCCTACGGGCAGTTCTCGCTGCGCGTCCACCCGCTGAAGAAGTGGATCCGCATGCCCCGGCCCTCGGTCGACTACCGCATACAGCGCGACTGGGACGGCGACCTGCGCTCCGCCTACCTCAAGGACGCCATTGCCGCGGCCGACGGCGAGGTGGACTTCAGCCGCTACGGGCTCGTCTACCTCGTGGCCGATCCCGACGCCCCCGGTGTGGACTCCGATGCCACCAAGGTGGTCAATCTTGACCAGCCGATCCATGTCGACAACACCGACCTGCGCCGCGTCGTCACCGTCTTCGAGCACCACCCGCCGGACCGCAACGTCCTCGCCCATGAGACGGGCCACGCCCTGGACCTGCCCGACCTCTACCACCGGCCCGTGGACGGCAAGGGTGACTGGGACACCCACGTCGGCGACTGGGACCTCATGGGCAGCCAGTTCGGGCTCGCCTCCGATCCCTTCGGCTGGCACAAGTGGAAGCTGGGCTGGCTCACCGCCCGGCAGGTCGACTGCGTCCTCGGCCGGGGCAGCACGCTGCACACCCTCCAGCCGGTCGAGGCCCCGATGGTGCCGGGCACGGACCCGCGCACCCGGCTGGTGGTGGTGCGTACGGGCCTGAACAGCGCGATCGTCGTCGAGGCGCGGGGAGCCTCCGGCAACGACGCCTCCACCTGCACCGAGGGCGTCCTGGTCTACCGGGTGCGCAGTGACGTTCCTTCGGGCAACGGGCCGATCCAGGTGCTGGACGGCCATCCGGGGCGGCAGGCCTGCTGGGGCGAGTCCGTCAATCCGCAGCTGGCGGACGCGCCGCTCGGCGTGGGCGAGACGCTGGCGGCCGAGCACGCGGACGGTGTCGAGGTGAGCGTCCGGGCGCGCACGGCGGGCGGCGCCTGGACGGTCAGGGTGCGGCGCGAGTGACGCGGGGGCGGGAGGGAAAGGAAGAAGGCCCCCGCACCGGAGTGCGAGGGCCTACTTCTGTCTGTGCGCCGCCAGGGACTCGAACCCCGGACCCGCTGATTAAGAGTCAGCTGCTCTAACCAACTGAGCTAGCGGCGCCTGCTGACGTGGAAGACTTTAGCACCCTGATCCGGTGGAAAGAAAATCCGGATGTTTAAACCGCTGCACGAGCGGCTCGGACGCAGGCCCACAGCAGCACGTCGGGCCCCGGGAGCCAGGGGTCCCGGGTCTCCGGGGCGACCAGCCAGCGGGCGGCGGGGGGCACGGGCTCGGTCTCGTCCGCCGGGAACAGCGGGGGGACGGCCACCGTGTCGCCCGTGCCGTGGCACAGCAGCGGGGGCACCCGGCGGTCGCGGCCTCCCCACTCCTCCCAGCTCAGCAGCGCGGGCAGCCGCTGGGCGGTGCCGGGTGCGGCGAAGAGCAGCAGCCGGCCGCGCTGGGCCGCGACCGGTCCGGAGCCCGGCCCCGCCGCCCACAGCCGGTCCAGCACCCGGCGCCCGAAGAGCGCGGGGGTGCCGATCACGTCGAACGCGGTGCCGCAGGGGAGCACGACCGAGGATCCCGGGCTGTCGGCCCACAGGGCGTGGACGCTGCGCGGGAACCTGCTGGCGGAGGCGAGCCAGTCGGCACCGGCCAGGGTGACCCGGGCGGCGACCGGTGCGGCGTACGGGGGGCGCGGCGAGTGCTCTCGGGAGGTCATGGGTCCCATGATCTGCGTCACAGGCCCGGCCCCCGGGTGCTTGCCCGAATCCGGGACAGGGCGGCGGACGGTGCGCTACCTTGTGCGCCGCATATGCCAGCGGCCCATGGTCCCCGGACCACGGGCCGCACTCGTCCCGCCGGGCGGCTGCCCGGCCGCTACTCGACCACTACTCGACCACGCTGCCGTCACGCAGCAGCCCGCGGCCGAATTCCACCATCTTTCTGGTGTAGTCCTCGCTCCACTCGGCCCGCTCCGCGATCACGGCCGTCGGCAGCCGGTCGAAGCGCCGGGGGTCGGCGAGCTGGGCCGCCGCGACCGCCTGGTACTCGGTCGCGCGGTCGGCTGCCGCGCGGAAGGCCAGCGCCAGCTCGGTGGAGCGGGCCAGCAGTTCGCGCGGGTCCTCGATCGATTCGAGATCGAAGAAGTGTTCGGGATCGGTGACGGCCTCGGGCGGCTCGAAGAGCAACTGGGCGGGCTTCAGACGACGCGGACCACTGCCGTCACGCGCGCCGGGAGCCTGCTTCGGCTCGCACATGTACATACCTCCAGGATCGTCTGCACCGCCATCCATTCTCCTGCGTACCGCAAGGGGGCCGTCGACAAGAGGCCGACCGACCAGGCGGGCGGCGCCCTGTCAGGGGCGCGGGGAACTGCGCGAGCAACCATGAACGTGCCCGCAGCCGAAGTCCCGGGGCTTCGCCCCGAACCCCGAGGCGGCGTGTCGGCTGCGGGCCGTCAGCGGCTGGTCGCAGTTCCCCGCGCCCCTGACAGGGCACCGTGGTGCCGTGTGACGAAGATCCGCCGGACACGCACCCGGGTGCCCGCCTGTGCTGCCCGCGCAACGGGGGGCACGGGGCCCCGGCCCGTATCACGGCGGCGCCCACCGCACCCGGTGTTCGCCGAGGTGCGCCAGCACCGCATGGTTGGCCTCCCACCCGTCCGGGAACTTCACCGTGACGCCCAGCTGGACCGGCTCCGTCGACGGGTGGTCGTCGAGCAGGCGGTCGACACCCGCCCGGCACACCACCACGCACGCGTGCCGATGGCGCGAGGCCAGGACGCACAGCCGGCCCGTCTCCAGGTGGAAGGCCGTGGCGTCCGGGCGGCCCGACAGCGGGTGCAGCACGACCGTCACATCGAACTCCCGGCCCTGGAGCCGGTTGGCGGTGTCCACCGTGACGCCGTGGACCCCGCGCTCCGCCAGTGCCGCGCGCACCGCCGCCGCCTGGTCGCGGTGGGCCGTGCCCACCGCGATCCGTTCCGCCGTCAGCGGCACCGGGTCCGGCGAGCGCTCGCTGGTCGTCGCGCCGCCCCGGTCCAGCAGCCGCCGGACCACCAGCGCCACCGCGCCCACCGCCTCCGGATCCGTCCGCGGCGTGTGGCGCGCGGGCAGCTCCAGGAGGCCCCAGCCCGACTCCGCCGCCTCGTCCAGCACCCGGTCCGGGCCCGAGCCGTCGGACGGCACCCCGAAGGCCAGCCGCCGGTCCCCGTGGTCCGTGCCGCTGCGGAAGGGCGTGTACGGGTAGAAGGCGTCCGACACCAGCGGCGCGGCCGAGGCGGGCAGCCGCCAGGACACCGGCAGCCGGTGCTGCGGCAGGCCGGGGTTGTGGGCCAGCAGCGTCGTCACCGCGCTCGCCGACGGGTCGTACGACAGCCCCGCCCACTGGGCCGAGCCCTCGGGCCCGACCACGCTGAACGGATCCAGCTGGCCCGGGTCGCCGACGAACAGCGCCCGCTCGAAGAGGCCCGCCACGGCCAGCAGCGCGTCCGAGCGCATCTGGTACGCCTCGTCGACGATCGCGTGCCCCCACGGCTCCTCGGCCCTGGTGTGCGCCCACTTCGCGGCCGTGGAGACCACGACGTCCAGCCCGGCCAGATCCGCCGCCTTCGCGGACGTCACCACCGAGTCCAGGCCGGCGAGCGCCGGGTCGTACGGACGGCGCTCGTTGCTGTGCAGCCGGCCGACCGGCAGCCCGGGCTCCGCCTCGGCCAGGCGCAGCACCAGGTCGTCGACCTGGGCGTTGGTCTGCGCGACGATCATCAACGGGCGCCCGGCAGCGGCAAGTTCGCGGGCCGCCCGGACGACGAGCGTGGACTTGCCCGCGCCGGGCGGGGAGTCCACGACGACGCCGCGGTGCGGGCTGTGCAGGGTGTCGTGCAGGATCGCCCCGGTGGCCTCGGCCGCCGCCCTGGCCGGGTCGAAGGCGCGTCCGCGCGCCATGCGTACGCTCACAGCCGGTCCTCCGCGGTCACGGGGTCGGGGGCGTCGGGCGGTGCCGCCGGGTCCGGCGGGCCGCCGTGGGTCCAGGGCGTGCGCTCGGGATCGGGCAGTTCGGGGCCGCCCCGGGGCGCATGCTCGAAGAGCGTCCAGCAGACCCGGTCGTTCTTCTCGGGCACCGAACCCGGCTCGGGGACCTTGCCCCGGCCCATCCCGCCGGTCAGCCGCACGGTCGGCGCGCCGTCCGGCCCGTACGACACGAACTCCCCGGTCTGGGCACGGCCGTCGGGCAGCGCCCGGTACAGCTTCACGCCCTCGGCGAGGTGCGGGGCGTCCTCCGTGCGCACCGTCACCAGGGGACGCGGGCGCGGGACCTTCGCCTCCGAGTACTCCATCACCACCTCGGTGACCTCCCCCTCGAAGGCCGCGCCGGCCAGCCGCCGTGCGGCCATCACCAGCGGATCGTCCAGCGCCTCCTGGGCGTCCAGCTGGGCCAGAGCACTCTCGCGCGCGGCGAGCTTGCGGGCCGCCGTCACCGCGTCGTCCCGCCGGGGCTGCGGGGGTTCGCCCGCGCGGATGCGGTCGCGGTGCGCGGTGTACGACCAGCGGTCCCGCCGCCAGCGGTCGGCGACCCGGGCGCCCTCCGGGAGGGCGCGCAGCAGGTCGATGCCGCGCCACATGGCGTCCCACGTGGGCCGGAGCTGGGAGGCGAGGAGCTCGCGGATCTCCTCCTCGGCGGCGGACCGCTGCGCCGCGGTGCGCGCGAGGTCGTGGCGCGAAGCGGCGGGCGCCAGGCGCTTGTTGTCGAAGACCGGATCCGTGGCGGGCCCGGCCGGGGGCTGGCGGAGGAGCCCGTCGGGGCCGCGCTCCGTCTCCGCGCGCAGGGCCGCCGCGGCACCCGTCATCCCCGGCGGGGGATCGATCCAGGCGAGCAGCGCGCCGAGGTGCTGGTCCTCCAGGCGGCTCTGGCCCGTGGCCCAGTGCCGGCCCAGCAGGTGCGTCATCGGCAGCAGCAGGGACGCGCCCGGCACCCGGGCCCGCTCCCCGACATGCGTGAGCCACCGGCCCAGCAGCGGGACGCGCGGGGGCGCGGGATACGGGGCCTCGGGATCCTGCTCGGCGGTGCGGCGGAAGCGCATGGAGCGACCGAGCAGGCGGACGTACTCCACGCCGGGCGCGTTGGGCACGAGGATCTGTGGCGCATCGGGGCACGGCTCCTCGCCCTCGCCTCCGTCCGCTTCGCCGTACTGCTCGATGTACGGCAGCATCACGTCGGCCAGTTCGGCGAGGAACGCGAACCGCAGGTCCCTGTCGCGCGGTTGGGGAACGGCCAGCAGCCGCGGGGCGTCCCGCTCGGTCCCGACCAGTGCACCGAGCGGCGCACCCGCCTCACCGGCGGTGGTGAACAGCACGAGAACGAGCGGCCGCTCGGAGAGATACCGATGCCGCACGGTGGCAAGCGGTTGGGCCTTGCCGGCTTGAACGGCTTCGACGCGGGCGAGGGTGGTGAGGAGACTCATACGAGCTCCCCCGCACTGCTGAGCGCCTCCGCCCGAAGCCCGGCGGCACGCCGAAGCGCGTCAACGACCGGATCCCCCGCACCCCCCACCCCGCCCAGCGCAGCGGCCACCGCCTCGACGGTCGTCAGATCCCCCAACTCCGCCCGCAGTCCCCGTCCGAGCACCGCCATGGCCCCCTCCTCCCGTGCCCGTTCCCGGCAGTGGAAGGCGAGCTCGCAGGCCGCCAGGCACTCCGGCGCGTACGCCGCCTCGACCGCGCCCACCGCCTCGGCCAGCTCGGCCGCCGGCCGGTCCGTCGCGAACGAGAGGCCGGGCGGCAGTGCGGCGGCGATGTCCGCCACCCGCTCCAGCCGGGCCAGCTGGCGCCGCGTGGCGGCCAGTTGGCGGCGGACGTCGACGAGTGCCGCGGCCGGCAGATTGGAGAAGTCCTTCGGGCAGACCAGGAGCGCCTCCGGGCGGACGCGCCCGCCGAGGGCGTCCAGCGCGAGTGCGTACACCGCGGCCTGCCGCGCCGCGGCGCCCACCTTGGCGGAGTCCGCCGCCCCGTCGACCATGGCGAAGGACTTGATCTCCACGACCGTCCAGCCCCCGTCGGGATGGACGATCACCGCATCCGGCTCCAGGAAGGCGGGCGTCCCGGCGACGGTCAGGCTCAGCATCGGGTGGTCCAGCAGCGCCCAGCGCCCCGCCGCCGTGGCCTCGCGGAGGACCAGGGCCGTCCGCGCCGTGCGGCCCTCGGGGCCGGCGGCCGACAGGTCGGGCACGTCCACGGCGTCCGCCTCCGGCGGCTCCGCCCCGGGCAGCCGCCCGCACAGCAGTCGCACCAGCTCCGCCCCGCCGTCGCCCTTCACCCGCGCTTCGAAGGCGTGGCCGCGCACGAACGCGAACTGGGACTGGCCGAACGTCGCCTGCGCCCCCAGCGCCCGGGCCAGCGCGGCCTTGTCCACCCCGGCACCGTCGAGCAGGGCCCGGCGGCGGCAGCCGGGGTTGGCGGCCAGGGCCGCCAGTGCGCGGGCGTCCAGAGGGTGCGGCACGGCCTCCGGGCCGCGCAGCTCAGCGAGCTGCCGTCGCAGCGTCGTCGGTGCGGCTGTCCCCGGCCTCGCCCCGGGCCGGCTGTCGAGGGATCTGGTCACTGGCGTCCGCCTCGCGAAGTCGGTGCGCTGTATCCGCCGTACGCGCCGCAGTCTCGCATCCGCCACTGACAACCGCGGGCACCTCACGGCTTTCCGCGCCGTCCGGACCGGCGAAGCGGGACCGGATGCGCTCGGCGAGGCGCAGCGCGGGCCGGGACAGGAGGTAGCCGACGCCCATGACGGCCGCGCCGGCGACCGCGTCCAGGAGGTAGTGGTTGGCGGTGCCCATCACCACGAGGGCGATGGCGAGCGGGTAGATCGCGCCGGCGGCCTTCGCCCAGATGCTGCGCGCGTGCCGCCAGAGCACGGCCCCGCACCACAGGGCCCAGCCGACGTGCAGGCTCGGCATGGCCGCGTACTGGTTGGTGAACCCGCCGAGTCCGCGCGGGGCGCTCGCGTCGCCGCCCCACCAGCCGTACGAGCCGTACTGGGCCATCGTGTCGACGAACCCGTAGCCGGCCTCCAGCAGCCGGGGCGGGCAGGTGGGCAGCAGGGTGAAGCCGATGAGGCCGATGAGGGTGGAGATCATCAGCCAGGTCCGCAGCCGGCGGTAGTGCTCCTGCCGGCGCCGGAACAGCCAGATCAGGATGGCGGGCGTGAGCAGATAGTGCAGGGACGCGTAGGCGAAGTCGGCGGGTATGCCCAGCGCGGGGTGGTCGGTGAAGAGCCGGTTGAGCGGGGGCTCGATGTTTATTCGGAACGTTTTTTCAAGGTCGAGTATCGATATGCCGTGGTCGACCGCCGCCTGCACGTCACCCCGCACCAGCAGCCGGCCTGCCGAGTACAGGCCGTAGACGACGGCTATCAGGGGCAGCTCGGTCCACCAGCGCGGCCGCTTCCCGAGTGGTGCGGTGCGGTACATCCGGACGCTCTCCATGTTGTTCAGGCGGCCAACAAGCGGACATGCAACCGTACGGTGTACGCCACATTGGCCGCACACCGCCCCTGGGCGCGGGAAAGGAGACGTCTCAAGCGCCCCAAGGGTTGCCTGGTACGGGCGTGAGTGATGATGGAGAGGAACGTCACCGCACACTTGTGAAGGGGCCCACTCCATGGCACCGCGCATCCTGCTGGCCCGGCACGGACAGACCGAATGGTCGCTCTCCGGCAAGCACACCGGCCGCACGGACATCCCGCTCCTCGACGAGGGGCGGCGCGGCGCCAAGCTGCTCGGCGAGCGCCTGCACCGCACCCCGTGGAACGGCCTGCCGGACGTCGAGATCCGCACCAGCCCGCTCGTGCGTGCCAAGGAGACCTGCGAGCTGGCCGGTTTCGGGGACCGGGCGGCCGACTGGGACGCGCTGATGGAGTGGGACTACGGCGCGTACGAGGGCATGACCCCGGCCGAGATCAAGTCCGGCCGCCCGGACTGGTTCATCTGGCGCGACGGCGTGCCGGAGGGCGAGGCGCTGGCCGAGGTGTCGGCGCGTGCGGACGAGGTCATCCGCTGGGCGAAGTCGGCGGACCGCGACGTCATGATCTTCGCGCACGGCCACATCCTGCGCGTGATCGGCTCCCGCTGGCTGGGCCAGGACGCGTCGTTCGCGGCGCGCATCCGCCTGGACCCGACGTCGCTGTCGATCCTGGGCTGGGCGTACGACGAACCGGCCATCGAGCGTTGGAACGACACGGGGCACCTGGCCTGACGTACGGATCCTGACGCCCGGAGCGTCACACGTTTCGCGTCCGGAGCCTCGAACGGTTCGCGCCTCACACGGCCTGCGTGTCGTGCCGCGCCAGAAACGCGCCGACCGCAGGCACGCGCGCGTGGGAGCGCAGCACCCGCGCCATGGACGCCAGCATTCCCCGGATCCGCGCCGACTGGACCTGCGCCAGCAGGTCCAGGACCCGCTCCCCGGCCACCGCCGCCTCCGCCACTTCGCCCCCCTGCGCCAGGTCCCCGGCCAGCTGCGCCGTGTACAGGGCGATGTTCCGCGCGAAGTGCGGATCGGCCAGCTCCACGGCCCGCCCGCCGTGCTCCGCCGCCCTCCGCCAGTCGCCGAGGGCGGACCAGCACTGCGCCTCCAGCAGCTCCAGCTCGGCCTCGCCGAAGAACGTCATCCACTCCGGGTCGTCCTCGCTCCGCCCGCGCTCGAAGAGCGTCCGTGCGCGCAGCAGCGTTTCCTCACAGGCCGCCCGGTCGCCCAGCTGCGCCCAGCCGCCCGCCTCCCGCAGGGTCAGCAGGGACATCAGCCGTGCCGAGGCCAACTGCCGGCCGGCCTGTTGTGCGGCCTGTGCGGCGCGGACGGCCTCCCGCGGTCGTCCGGCGTCGCGCGCGAGGAAGGCGGTGTTGCAGAAGGCGTGCGCCTCCAGTGCCGCGTCCCCGGCGACGCGTGCGGTCGCTAGGGCCTCCGCGTAGTGGGAGCGGGCGTCGCCGAAACGTCCGGAGTCGTGGGCCAGCCAGCCGACGGAGATGGCGAGTTCGCCCGCGCCCGCGTGCAGCCGGTCCGCCACCGACTGCCGCCGGGTCTCCGCGTCGAGCAGTTCGTACGCCGCCCGCAGCGGCTGCGCAGCACGCCGGTAGAGGTGGTCGGCGCCGTGCCGGTCGTCGAGCAGCCGGATCCGCCGGACCGCCTGTTCGAGGGCGGAGGCCTCGGCCTCGCCCGCATGCCGGGGCCTGCGGGCACCCGGCACTCCGCCCAGGGAGGCGGTGGCCATGGCGGCCGGGCCGGAGGAAATGAACGCGCGACGCAACACGTCGCTCTCCTTGCTGCTGTCGAAGCGGTCGAGGGGACCGCCCCCGTAACCCGGGTTGCGGCCGCCCGAGGGGTTCTCGGTGGAAGCGGGCGGCGCACCGCCCTTGTCGCGCGCCCCCCGTCCGCGCACTGCCTCCCGCGGCGCGAACCCCATGTCCGCCGGTTCGCAGCCGGGGAACATATGGCGGAACACTCGCTCGTAGGCGTAGTTGGGACAGCGGATCTCGCCGGACTCGACGCGCCCGATGTAGCGCGCGTCGCAGGAGACGTGTTCGCCGATCTCGCGGGCCGCCCGGCGCACCTCCGCCGCGAACTCGCCTGGTGAGCGCTGCCCCCGGAGCCTGCGGAAGGCGGTGTTCGGGCGGCGCGGCGAGGACGCGGAGGAAGACGTGCGAGACGACGCCATGGCCGGACCCTCTCCCTGGCGAGCCGCCCCGCGAGGTGCCTGCGGGACGGGTGGCTGTGCTGCCGTATGGCGTGATGACCGTACCGGCTGTGGCGGGACCACTACGCCTGGTTTCTCTACAAAACGGATATCCCACCTGCCATCCGCCATGAACTGCCATCCTTTGCGGCGGCGCGGCGCCGTAGCCGTTGACACCGCACGGGCGTTGAACCGGGTGAACGGACTGGAGCGGGCTCGTGACCGGGGCCCGCGGACGGTCCGTTCACTGCGGAAGCGGACTTGTGCGGCGGAGGAGGGGTTTCCCTTGGCGGAGGCCGGAGTGGACATCGGCAGCTCGCGAACGACGGCACTGCACCAGCCGCGTCAGGACCGCAGCGCTTCCCCATACCCGCCGCCGGCGGCCACGGAGAGCGATCCGTGCGACCTCGTCACCGTCCCTGCCCGGCAGGGCCTGGAGGCGGTCGACATCCTGCGGCTGCGCGACGGTGTGGGGCCCGTGCTGCACGACGGCGACTGCGACACCCTCGGCTTCCTCGTACCGCCCGGCACCGCCGCCGCCTGGGACCTGCCGGGCAGCGCCTGCACCGAGACCTACGGGCGCGGCCTGCGCACGGGTGCGCCCGACGGCGTCGCCGAGCCGCCGGTCACGGGCACCGGCTGGCTCGTCGCCCCGGATGTGGCCTTCACCTCCGCCACGGATCCCGCCGTGCTGCGCGCGGCGCTCGGTGAGGCGGCCCGCACGATCGAGGCCGTCGACCGCTGCAGATAGCCGCCCGAGCCGCCCGCGGGATACTTGCCGTGTGGCAAAGGGCAAACAGAAGCAGGGCCGCGGGCGCGCGGCGGAACCGATATCGGCGCAGGTGGCGGGTGGTCTCGCGGAGCTCGTGCCCGATCGCGACCGCCCCCGCGGCCGGACCCTGCTGATCGACAGGGCGCCGCAGTCCCACGTGGACCTCGACGACCCCGCGTACCTCGAGTTCGCCTACCAGCGCCGGATCGGTCACATCGCCGACCTCGTGGCGCCCCCCGGCAGGCCCGTCCAGGCGCTGCACCTCGGCGGCGGCGCCTTCACGCTCGCGCGCTACATAGCCGCGACCCGGCCCCGGTCGACGCAGCAGATCGTCGAGATCGACGCCCCGCTCGTGCAGTTCATACGCACCGAGCTGCCGCTGGACGGCAGCTGGCGGATCCGGGTCCGCGGCGGCGACGCCCGCGAGGGGCTCGGCAAGGTGCCGGACGGCTGGGCGGACCTGATCATCGCCGACGTCTTCGGCGGCGCCCGCACCCCGGCGCACCTGACCAGCACCGAGTTCGTCGCCGAGGTGCGCCGCGCGCTGCGCCCCGGCGGTTTCTACGTCGCCAACCTCGCCGACGGCCCGCCGCTCGCCCACCTCAAGGCGCAGATCGCGACGGTGCGGACGGTCTTTCCCGAGCTGTGCCTGACCGCCGACCCGGCGGTGTTGCGCGGCAAGCGCTTCGGCAACGCCGTGCTGCTGGCCTCGGACCGGGAGCTGCCGGTCGCGGAGCTGACCCGGCGCGCCGCGACGGATCCGCACCAGGGGCGCGTGGAACACGGCAAGGGACTGGCCGACTTCACCGGCGGCGCGGCCCCGGTCACGGATGCGACCGCCCGCCCGTCCCCGACCCCGCCGCCGTCGGTCTTCGAGTAGAACGGCAGGATCAGCCGAGCCGCCCCGTACGCACAACCTCCGCATACCACCGGGCACTTGACTTCGGCGTCCGCGCCTGCGTCGCATAATCCACGTAGACCACCCCGAACCGCTTGCTGTACCCGTAGGCCCACTCGAAGTTGTCCAGCAACGACCACACGAAATACCCGCGGACGTCCGCGCCTTCGGAGACGGCGCGCAGAACCGCCTCCAGGTGCGCACGCACATACGCAATGCGCTCGGGGTCGTGCACCGCACCCGCCGCGTCGGGCTTGTCGTCGTAGGCCGCGCCGTTCTCGGTGACGAGCAGGGGCAGGCCGGGCAGTTCGCGGGTGAAGCGCATCAGCAGGTCGTGGAGGCCGGTGGCGTCCACGCTCCAGTCCATCGCGGTGCGCCTGCCGGGGGGCTGGTGGAAGGCGACGTGGCGTTCGGCGCCGGGCCAGGCGGAGTGCTCGCCTCCGCCGTGGCCGTCGGCGCGCGAGGGGCCGTTGTCAGTGCCCGCTGATACCACTGTGGGTGCGTAGTAGTTGATGCCGAGCGCGTCCAGGGGGTGTTTGACGATGTCCGGGTCGCCGTCGCGGACGAAGGACCAGTCCGTGATCCGTGCCGTGTCCGCCAACAGGTCGGCGGGGTATGCGCCGTTGAGCATGGGCTCGGTGAAGATACGGGTGGACAGGGCGTCGATGCGCCGCTGAGCGTCCAGGTCCTGCGGGGAGGACGTGAGGGCCCTGACGGCCGCGGTGTTGAGGGCCACCGTCAGCAGGGCCCCGCCGGGGAGCACGGAGCGCAGTGCCTGCGCCCCGAGGCCGTGCGCCAGGTTGAGGTGGTGGGCCGCGCGCAGGGCGTCCGCCGGGTCCGTGCGGCCCGGGGCGTGCACGCCGGAGCCGTAGCCGAGGAAGGCGCTGCACCAGGGCTCGTTGAGGGTGCACCACATCCCGACGCGGTCGCCCAGGGCCTCGCCGACGAGGTACGCGTAGTCGGCGAAGCGGTGTGCCGTCTCCCGGGCCGGCCAGCCGCCCGCCGTCTCCAGCTCCTGGGGCAGGTCCCAGTGGTAGAGGGTCAGCAGCGGCCGGATGCCGTGGGCGAGCAGGTCGTCCACGAGCTCCCGGTAGAAGTCGAGGCCCCGCTGCGACGCGGGACCGCGGCCCGTGGGCTGGACGCGGGGCCAGGAGACGGAGAAGCGGTAGGCGCCCAGGCCCAGTTCGGCCATCAGCGCCACGTCGGCGGCGCGGCGGTGGTAGTGGTCGGCGGCGATGTCCCCGGTGTCGCCGCCCAGCACCCGGCCGGGGGTGCGGGAGAAGACGTCCCAGACCGAGTCGGTGCGGCCGTCCTCGCGCGCCGCTCCTTCGACCTGGTACGCGGCCGTTGCGGCGCCCCAGAGGAAGCCGGGAGGGAAGTTCACGCTCATGCAAGTGCTCCGATAAACGTGGCAGTCAAACGTGGAAACGTGGGGGGAACGGACACATGGGAGTTCACGGGGCGTCAACCCTTGACCGCGCCGCGCATGATGCCGCCGACGATCTGCCGGCCGAAGACGGCGAAGACGAGCAGCAACGGCAGGGTGCCCAGCAGCGCGCCGGCCATCACCACGGCCTGGTCCGGCACGTAGCCGCGGCCGAGCCCGGTCAGGGCCACCTGCACGGTGGGGTTCTCCTGGGTCAGTGCGATCACGGGCCAGAAGAAGTCGTTCCACGCCTGGACGAAGGAGAGCATCCCCAGCACGGCCATCGCCGGCCGGGCCACGGGGAGGACGACGTGCCGCACGATGCGCAGGCTGCTCGCGCCGTCGACGCGGGCGGCCTCGATCAGCTCGGTGGGCAGCGCCTCCACCAGGTACTGCCGCATGAAGAACACCCCGAAGGCGCTGACGAGGGTCGGCATCACCACGGCCGGGAGCCGGTCGGTCCACCCCAGGCGGGCGACGATCATGAAGAGGGGGATCACGCCCAGCTGGGGCGGCACCATCATCGTGCCGATCACCAGCGCCAGCAGCGGCCCGCGGAAGCGGAACCGCAGCTTGGCGAAGGCGAAGCCGGCGACGGTGCAGAAGAGCACCGTGCCCAGCGCGATGCTGCCGGCCACCAGCAGCGTGTTGCCCAGCGCCAGGCCCAGGCCGGCATCGGTCCAGGCCGAGCGCAGGTTCCTGCCGAGGTTGCCGCCGAACCAGAAGGGCGGCGGCGTCCTGGCCAGCCGCGTGTTGTCGTGCGAGGCGGCGACGGCCGTCCAGAGCAGGGGGAAGAGGGAGCCGGCGGTGCAGAGGGCGAGCACGGTGTACGCGAACGGCCCGCCGTGCAGCTGCCGTCCGGCGCGGTTCCCGGGCGTCCGGGTACGGGGCGACACGGCTCACCCGCCCCTGTGCAGCCGCCGGGCGACCGCCTGTTGTCCTGCCGCGATCAGCAGCAGGATCAGGAACATCGTCCAGGCGACGGCCGAGGCACGCCCGAGGTGGAAGTCGAACCAGCCCTGTTCGTAGAGGTAGAGCCCCAGCGTCTGGAACTGGTGCGAGGCCCCGCCCTTCTGCCCGGCCGCCCCGCCGAACAGCAGGGGCTCGCCGAAGAGCTGGGTGGCCCCGATGGCGGAGACGGCCACGGTGAACAGGATCGTCGGCCGCAGCATCGGCACCGTGATGTGCAGGAACTGCTGCCTGCGCGAGGCCCCGTCCAGCGCGGCGGACTCGTAGAGCTCGTCCGGGACGGCCTGCATGGCCGCCAGATAGATCAGCGCGTTGTAGCCCGTCCACCGCCAGACGACGATCGAGGAGACCGCGATCTGTGAACTCCACGTGCCGCTCTGCCAGTCGACGGGTCCGAGACCCACCGTGCCCAGTGCCCAGTTGACCATCCCGTAGTCCCGCCCGAAGAGCAGCACGAAGACGAGTGTGGCCGCGGCGACCGACGTGGCATACGGGGTCAGCAGCGCGACCCGCCAGAAGGTGGCGGCGCGCAGCCGGTAGTGCAGCAGCTGGGCGAGGCCCAGGGCCATCAGCAGCTGGGGCACGGTCGCCAGGAGTCCGATGGTGAGGGTGTTGCGCAGGGCGTTCCAGAAGAACGGGCTGCCCAGCAGTCGCGTGTAGTGGTGCAGTCCGACCCAGGTCGCGTGGTCCGGCGCCGTGAGCTCCACGCGGTGCAGGGAGGCCCAGCCCGTGTAGAGGAGGGGGAAGAGTCCGAATGCGGCGAAGAACAGGAAGAACGGCGCCACGAAGGCGTACGGGCTGTAGCGCACGTCCCAGCGGTGCAGCCGACTGCGCCAAGGGGCCGACGGGCGCCGGGTGCTGTGGGGGGCGCGGGTGCCGTCGCGCGGTCCGGGCGGCCGTGCCTCCGGGTCCTCGACCGCTGCGGTCGTGGCCGTCATTCGTCCACCGCGTTCTCGATCTCCTTCTGTGCTGCCTTCCAGGCCTCCGCGGGCGGCTTGCCCTGCTGCTCGGCCTGCGGGATGCCCACGTCGGTGAAGGCCGTCCCGATCTGCTGCTCCATGGGGCCGAAGAGGAGGGTCGGAATGCCCCTGGCCGCGGCGGCGAAGATCGCGCCGACGGGTGCGTCGCCGAAGTAGGGGTTGCGGGCGTTCCCGACCTCCGGCATGGCGTACGCGGCCGGGGTGGAGGGGACGGCGGCCTGCCGCGCGAAGAGCCAGGCCTGGCGGTCCGGCGCGGTCAGCCAGACGGCGAGGGCGATCGCGGCGGCCTTGTGCCGCGCGGCCTTCGGCACGGTGACGAACGAGCCGCCCCAGTTCGCGGGCCGCGGTGCGGCGGCGATGTCCCACGCGCCCCGGCCCGCGTCTCCGGACTTCTCCTTGATGTAGCCGAGCATCCACGGCGGACAGGCCACGGCGGCGAAGCGGCCGTTGGCGAACGCCTGGTCCCAGGGTTTCTCGAACTGCCGCAGCCGGGCGGTCAGTCCGCCGCGCGCCGCCTGCATGGCCAGGTCCCAGGAGGCGGTGACGGCCGGGCTGTTGCGGTAGACGGGCCTGCCGCGCCGGTCGTAGTAGCGCTCGGCATAACCGTGGACGGACGCGTTGTAGACCCCGGCGGCCGAGTCGGTGAAGACGGTTCCTGCGGGGGCGTGGCGCATGTACGCCCTGCCGGTGTCGATGAACTTCTGCCAGTCGCCGGCCCACAGCCTGCCGACGGCCGCCCGGTCCGTGGGCAGCCCGGCCTGCCGGAAGAGGTCCTTGCGGTAGCACACGGCGATGGGGCCGATGTCCGTGCCGAGGCCGATCGTCCTGCCGCCGGGGGTGGTGGCCTGCGCCCACTTCCAGTCCAGCCAGTCGCTCCGGCGGACGCCCGGTGCGCGGGACAGGTCCTCGAAGCGGTCGCCCTGCCCGGTGGCCACGTCGTGGATGTTGCCCACTTCGACGGCCTGGATGTCCGCCAGCCCGCTGCCGGCCGCGAGGTGGGTGAGGAGCTGCGGATAGTAGGTGTCGTTGCGCTCGACCACGCTCTCCTTGATGACGACATCGGGGTGCAGCTGCTCGTACTCCCGGTAGAGACCGGCCTGTTTGTAGCCGAAGATGCCGTACGTGCCGATGGTGACCGTGGTCCTCCCGGCCCCGTCGCCGTGGCGTGCGCAGCCGGCGAGCAGGACCGCGCCGAGCACCACGGCCGCCACCGCGGCACGGCGGATGCGGCCGGCGGTGCGGGTACGGGGCATCGCGTCCTCCCGGTCAACTGCCGTGCCGGAGCGGGGCGTCGGGCTTCTTGTCGGGTGGATCCGGAGGGGCGCGGAGGTCTCAGGGCCTGCCCGATGGGTCAGCAGTACGGTGGGAGCGCTCCCAGAACGACAAGTCGAAGCGTTGCCGCAACCTGGCGGAGTGTCAAGGACGCGGCGCGCGACGTGCCATGGAGGCGCCCGATGTCCCGGACCGGAGAGACAGCCCGCAGCACGGACACCGCCGGCGGCGGCCCGCGCCGTACCGTTCCCACCCTGGAGGAGGTGGCGGCCCGCGCCGGTGTGGGCCGGGGCACGGCGTCCCGGGTGATCAACGGCTCGCCGCGGGTCAGCGACCGCACCCGCGCTGCCGTCGAGCAGGCCGTCGCGGATCTGGGCTACATACCCAACCGCGCTGCCCGTGCCCTTGCGGCGGGCAGCGCGGACGCCGTCGCCCTCGTCCTCCCCGAGCCCGGAGCGGGCCTGCCGGCCGACCCGTACTTCGCCGACCTCGTGCGCGGCGTCGGCTCCGGGCTCGCCGACAGCGGCCTGCAGCTGCAACTCACCCTCCTCCGCGGCCCGGAGGAGGGCCGCCGCTGCGCGGACCAGCTCGCCGCGCGGCGCGTGGACGGCGTGCTGCTGGTCTCCGTCCACGACGACGATCCCCTGCCGGGCCTGATCGCGGAGCTCGGCGTGCCCGCCGTCCTCACCGGCCGCAGGCCCGCCGGCCTGCCGCTGACGTGCGTGGACTCCGACGACACGGGCGGCGCCCGGACCGCGCTCGGCCACCTGCTGGCCCGCGGCCGCCGTACCGTCGCCGTCATCGCCGGCCCGCCCGGGACGGACGCGGCCCGGCGTCTCCTCGACGGCTGCCGGCAGGCGCTCGGCTCCGCCCCGGACGCCGCCCTCGTCGAGCGCGCCGCCCTCACCGGGTCCGGCGGCCGCCGCGCCATGCGTGCCCTGCTGGACCGGCGCCCCGGCCTGGACGCGGTCCTCGCCGCCTCGGACGCCGTGGCCGCCGGAGCCCTCCAGGTGCTCCGCGCCCGCGGCCGCCGCGTCCCCGCCGACGTGGCCGTCGCGGGCTTCGACGACTCCGCCGTCGCGCGCCACACGGACCCGCCGCTCACCACCGTCCGCCGCCCGACCGAGGCGGTGGGCCGCACGATGGCCGCGGTCCTGCTCTCCCGGATCCAGGACCCCGCGGCACCGGCGGGCCCCCGGATCGTCCTGCCCACCGAACTGATCGTGCGGGAATCGTCCTGACGCCCCGTCGGCCCGGCGGTCAATCCGGGTGAACGCCCCGCCGGGCAACCGGCGGGGAGCCGTCCGGGCGGGCAGGGTCGGGGACATGTGGAAGAAACTGCTGCTGCCCGCCGCCGTCCTGGCGCTCACCGCGCCGGCCGTCCCGGCCACGGCCCGCCCGCCGCTGCCGGACACCACGGACGGCGGGTTCCTCAAGGAGGCCGTGGCCGCGGCCAACCGCCACCGCGCGCAGCACGGGGTCCCGCCCCTGGCGCTCGACCCCGCCCTCACCGCGTACGCCAGGAAGCGCGCCCGGGAGATCTCCCGGGGCGCCCCCGGGCAGCTGAGCACCGAGGGGGCGGACCCGAGGCTGGGGGAGGACCTCTTCTGGTCGTCCGCCGGGACCGAGCGTGCCCCGGCCGCGGGCGCGGCACAGGCCGTCGAGACCTGGTACGCCGAGGCGCGCTCGTACGACTGGCGGAAGCCGGGCTTCAGCGCGGCCACCGGCGACTTCACCCAGCTGGTGTGGAAGGCCTCGGACCGGCTCGGCGCCGCCCGGGTCAGCGGCCGGGCGGGCGGCCGCACCGAGAGCTACGTGGTCTTCGCGTTCGCCCCGCCGGGCAATGTGGACGGGGCCTTCCGGGAGAACGTCCTCCCGCGGAAGTGACGGCCCGTCGGCTCCGTGCAACGCCGAAGGGCCCGGTCTGCTTCCGCAGACCGGGCCCTTCGGCTTCAGGGTGAGTAACGGGACTCGAACCCGCGACATCCTGGACCACAACCAGGTGCTCTACCAGCTGAGCTATACCCACCACGTCCGGCGTTTGTTTCCGTGTTTCCCACCGGCCGAGAAAAAGTGTACAGGGTCCGGAGGGGTGCTCGCTCCCGGCTTCCACCATGATCGGGAGCGACCTGCGTCACTCTCCCCGCGCCCCGTGAGGGGCGCGGGGAACTGCGCGGTCGACCACGGCCGACCCGCAGCCGCGGAGCAGCCGCACCCCGCGGAGCGGTCAGGCCTCGGCGGACAGGACGTGCTTGGCCGCGATGGCCTTCGCGGTGTCCGAGTCCGGGCCGGGCTGCGGCACGAAGATCGCCTCGCGGTAGTAGCGGAGCTCGGCGATCGACTCGCGGATGTCGGAGAGCGCCCGGTGGTTGCCGTTCTTCTTGGGACTGCTGAAGTACGCGCGCGGGAACCAGCGCCGGGCCAGTTCCTTCACCGAGGAGACGTCCACGATCCGGTAGTGCAGGTGGCCCTCCAGTGCGGGCATGTCCCGCAGGAGGAAACCGCGGTCGGTGCTGACCGAGTTTCCGCACAGCGGGGCCTTGCCCGGCTCCGGGACGTGCTCGCGGATGTACGCCAGGACCCGCTGCTCGGCTTCCTCGAGCGTGGTCCCGCCGTCCAGCTCCGCCAGCAGCCCGGAGGCCGTGTGCATCTGGCGCACCACCTCGGGCATGGTGGCGAGGGCCTCGGCGGGCGGGCGGATCACGATGTCCACGCCGTCGCCGAGGATGTTCAGCTCGGAGTCGGTGACCAGTGCGGCCACCTCGATGAGTGCGTCGTCCGACAGCGAGAGCCCGGTCATCTCGCAGTCGATCCACACCATGCGATCGTTCATGCATCTCACCCTACGGGGCGCTCCCGCTGACCGGGCAGGCGCGGAGTGTAGAGGTCGGTGTCGGGCTTGCCCGGCTCCGGACCTCCGGCGAGATGACCCCCGGCGGAACCGGGGTCATGAATGATGTGTCCCGTATGTCTGCTATGCCCCCCATGGGGCGGCGGAGCTCCCAGGGGCGCCCCGGTGACGACGTGCGCCGTGGTGGCCATGGCCGCCCGCCGCATCGCCACCAGCGAGGGATCCCCCGGCCGGGGTTCGACCGGCTCGGGCCGGTCGAACCGCTCGCCGCGGTCTCCCCGCTCCGGCCGCTCGCTCCGCTCCGGCCTGCCGTCCGCACCGGCCTGCGGGCGGCGCGCCCGGTAGGCGGCCCGGTAGGCGGCGGGGGAGGACCCCAGCTGCCGGCGGAAGTGACCGCGCAGGGCCACGGGCGAGCGGAAGCCGCAGCGCCCGGCGACCTCGTCCACGGAGTAGTCCGAGGTCTCCAGGAGCCGCTGCGCCTGGAGCACCCGCTGAGTGATCAGCCACTGCAGGGGAGCGCTCCCGGTGAGCGAACGGAACCGCCGGTCGAAGGTGCGACGGCTCATATAGGCACGGGCGGCCAGGGTCTCCACGTCGAACTGCTCGTGGAGGTGCTCCAGCGCCCAGGCGACGACCTCGGCGAGCGGGTCGGCACCGATCTCCTCCGGTAAAGACCTGTCGAGGTAGCGCTCCTGTCCTCCGCTGCGGCGCGGCGGCACGACGAGACGCCGGGCCAGGGCCCCCGCCGCGTCGGCTCCGTGGTCGGTGCGGACGATGTGCAGGCACAGGTCGATGCCTGCCGCGGTGCCCGCGGACGTCAGTACGTCGCCGTCGTCCACGAAGAGCTCCCGCGGGTCCACGTGGACCGACGGATAGCGCTTCGCGAGCGTGGGCGCGTACATCCAGTGGGTGGTGGCGGGCCTGCCGTCGAGCAGCCCCGCCGCGGCCAGTACGAAGGCACCGGTGCACAGCCCCACGATGCGGGCGCCCTCCTCATGGGCACGGCGCAGTGCGTCGAGTGCGGCGGCGGGCGGCGGTTGAGTGATCGACCGCCAGGCCGGTACGACGACGGTGCCGGCCCTGGAGAGTGCCTCCAGGCCGTACGGTGCGGTCAATTCCAAGCCGCCGGTCGTTCGCAATGGCACATCTTCGCCCGCGCACACCAGCAATCGGTAGCGGGGAACTCCCGCGTCCTGTCGGTCGATTCCGAACACGGAGAGCGGGATGGAGCTTTCGAAGATGGGGCCGCCGCTGAAAAGCAGCACGGCGACGATCTCCCGGCGGCGGCGTCCGGAGAGCTTGCGCGCGGTCTCCGGTACGGTCGTGGAGTCCTGGCTCATGGCGCTAAGCCCCCCTCGGCGGTCGAGTCCTCTCGGTCCTGCACGTTTCCCCTCGGTCCTGAACGGTTCCCCCGCCGGTCATGGCCAAGATCGAATCTACTGCGTCGCATGGAGACGCGGTGACCAGTTCACCACCCGGCTCTATGTCGACATGACAACTTGGCGCGAAGCGTTCGATCACGAAGCGTTGCACTTGCAGGGCTCGGTGAAAAGTACGCCTCCCGCGCCTGCCCACACAGCGTAGGCGGCAACCGCCCTCAGCGGTCCTTTCCTTGCTGGTCGACCGGCTGTTGGGAGTGGCTGCGGCCAAGGTGGGGAGTTCGGCCTGAAGTTGGCTGAAAACCTACGGGTGCAGGCGTACGAGAGCGTCAGTCGACGGGTTGTCCGGTGCCCGGATGGCGTGCGCCCCGGTGCGTGCCGGCGCCCGTCCTGCCGTGCCGTCCGCGGTGCGGCGCGGTCCGGTCCGCGGCGACCCGCGCGGCGGTGCGCTCGGCCTGGCGCAGCAGGGCGTGGCAGACGCAGGTGAGGGCCACCAGCCCGGCCGCGCTGCCGACCGCACCGCCGAAGGACTGACCGCACATCAGCAGAACGACCGGGACCAGGGCGCAGCTGAAGGCCGCCCAGCGCACGACGTCGCTCACCGGATCGGGGGATTCCCCCTCGGCGTCGTCGTCGCGGGTGCGGTCACGGGTTCCGGGCACGGAGCGGCTCCCTGGTGGCGGCTGCTGGCGGTACTACAACGCCGCTCCCGCCGCCCGGGTCACTGGGGACACGGGCATCTCCGGGAAGCCCGGCCCATTGCGCTGCGCGCCGCCCTCGTGCATGCTCCGGGGAAGCCCGAGCGCCTTGGCCAAGGGCGCCGGGTGCCGCGGTTCCGTACGGCGGGACCCGGTGCCGAACGGCCGGTTCCGGGGGGCGTGCATCATCCGCAGGCATCTGGGCAGGCGGGGAGTGGCGCCGTACCCTGGGGGTAAGCACTTGAAAAGATGAATCCCGGACGGATTTTGCCGTCCATGATCCATCTGCGGGCAGCGCCCCTCAGCTCTGTCGACAACTTCAACCAGCCCACTGCCGATCCCTCCGTCCGAGGACTTCTTCGCCGAGACACCGATGGCCGGTCACGAATTCTCCGAACCCGCGGACCGCAAGCGGATCGCCGATCAGATGGCGAATCCCGAAGCGGCGGAAGAAACACGTCATTCCTGCGATCCGGCATTCCAGCACGGCGTCGTGGTGGGCTTCGACGGCTCCATGTCGAGCGAGCGAGCGCTTGCGTATGCAATCGGGATGGCCCGGCGCTCCGGCTCGGGGCTGATCATCGTCCACGTGGCCAACCGGCTGCCGACGACCGTCTGGGCGGGCTGTGAGCCGCCGGTCTTCGTGGACGTTCCCGACCACCGCACCGAGGTCCTCGGCCTCGAACTGGCCTGTGCGGACCACCTGTCCGAGGTGCCGTGGATCCTGGTGGAGCGTGGTGGGGACATCTGCCACGAACTGGAGGAAGTCGGGCGGGAGTACGCGGCGGACGCGATCGTCGTCGGCTCCACGCACGGCCTGGTGGGCCGGATCTTCGGCTCGGTGGCGGGGCGGCTGGCGCGGCGCGCACAGCGCCCGGTGGTGGTCATTCCCTGAGCGGTGCGCCGCTTGTCATTCCCTGCGGAAACGTCAACTCCCCCATGCCGTCGGCGACATGAGGGCGGGGGAGGGGCAGTGGTTTCCGACGGGGGTTTCCGACGGGTTCCGGAATCCACCCGGGCGCAGAGGTGGCAGGCGCCGTTCCGGGGGGTAGGCATCCGTCAACAGGACGCTTGCGTGCTGCCGGACGGGAGGTGACGGTTCCCGGGCCCCGGCGGCATCACCGCCGGCGCGAGGGCGACGCCGGCACAGGGGAGGCGGTCCTCCCCGCGCGCGTGGTGGCACGCGCGGGGAGGACCGTCCTTCTCGGACCTGTCGCGGACAGGTGCGGACAGGTACGAGAGTTCATGGCCCCGTGCGGGGCCGGTCCGGTGGCTACTCGACCGTGACGGACTTCGCCAGGTTGCGCGGCTTGTCGATGTCGCGGCCCATGGCCTTCGCCGTGTAGTAGGCGAGCAGCTGGAGCGGGATGCCCATGAGGATCGGGTCCAGCTCGTCCTCGTTCTTCGGCACCACGATGGTGTGGTCGGCCTTCTCCTGCTCCCGGTGTGCGACGGCGAGGATGCGGCCGCTGCGGGCCTTGATCTCCTCCAGCGCGGCGCGGTTCTTCTCCAGCAGGTCGTCGTCCGGCACGATCGCGACCGTCGGCATCGCGGGCTCGATCAGGGCCAGCGGGCCGTGCTTGAGCTCGGAGGCCGGGTAGGCCTCGGCGTGGATGTACGAGACCTCCTTGAGCTTCAGCGAGGCCTCACGGGCGACGGGGTAGCCGCGGACCCGGCCGATGAACATCATCGACTTGGCGTCGGCGTACTCCGCGGCCAGCTTCTCGATCTGCTCCTCGTTGGCCAGGATCTCGGAGATCTGGGCGGGGAGCTTGCGCAGGCCCTCGATGATCCGCTTGCCGTCGGCGACGGACAGGTCGCGGATGCGGCCCAGGTGCAGGGCGAGCAGGCCGAAGGAGACCACCATGTTGGTGAAGCACTTGGTGGAGACGACGCAGACCTCGGGGCCGGCGTGCACGTAGATGCCGCCGTCGGTCTCCCGGGCGATCGCCGAGCCGACGACGTTCACCAGGCCCAGGACGCGGGCGCCCTTGCGCTTGAGCTCCTGGACGGCCGCGAGGACGTCGTAGGTCTCACCGGACTGGGACACCGCGATGTAGAGGGTGTCGGGGTCCACGACCGGGTTGCGGTAGCGGAACTCGGAGGCGGGCTCGGCGTCGGAGGGGATCCGGGCCAGCTCCTCGATCATCTGGGCGCCGATCTGGCCGGCGTGGTACGAGGTGCCGCAGCCGAGGATCTTGACGCGGCGCACGGCGCGGGCGTCGCGGGCGTCGAGGTTGAGGCCGCCGAGGTGCACGGTGGAGAAGCGGTCGTCGATGCGGCCGCGCAGCGCGCGGTCCACGGCGTCGGCCTGCTCGTGGATCTCCTTGTGCATGTACGTGTCGTGGCCGCCCATGTCGTACGACTCGGCCTCCCACTCGACGGTGGTCGGCTGGGCCGAGGTGGCGGAGCCCTCGGTGGTGTACGTGCGGTACTCGTCGGCCTTGAGGGTGGCCATCTCGCCGTCGTCCAGGGTGACGACCTGGCGGGTGTGGCTGACCAGGGCGGCGACGTCGGAGGAGACGAACATCTCCTTCTCGCCGATGCCCAGCACCACGGGGGAGCCGTTGCGGGCGACGACGATGCGGTCCGGGAAGTCGGCGTGCAGCACGGCGATGCCGTAGGTGCCCTCGATGTGCCGCAGGGCCTCGCGGACCTTCTCCTCCAGGGTGCCTGCCTTGGAGCGGCCGATGAGGTGGGCGAGCACCTCGGTGTCGGTGTCGGAGACGAAGACGAAGCCCTCGGCGGTCAGCCGGGTGCGCAGGTCGGCGGCGTTGTCGATGATGCCGTTGTGGACGACCGCGACCTTCTCGTCGGCGTCCAGGTGGGGGTGCGCGTTCACGTCGTTCGGGGCGCCGTGGGTGGCCCAGCGGGTGTGGGCGATGCCGGTGGTGCCGTTGAAGCGCTTGGGCAGGCGGGACTCGAGCTCGCGGACGCGGCCCTTGGCCTTGGCCGCCTTCAGGCCGCCGGTCTTGCCGCTCGCGTGCAGGGCTATGCCGGCGGAGTCGTAGCCGCGGTACTCCAGGCGCTGGAGGCCTTCGAGGAGCAGCGGTGCGACATCACGCTTTCCGATGTATCCGACGATTCCGCACATAAGTGACCCTCCCAGGTAAGCGATCAGTGGTGCCCGGTGGCGACGATGACGTCGGGCGACGGCGGTTGCCGTGGCGGCGGTGCGGCGTGCGGGCCGCTGTGCACTCAGCCGTAGACGATGCGGCGCAGCTGCCGCAGCGAGAGTTCGGGCGGCGCCACCGCCCTGTGCGGCAGCTCGGCCGCGATCCGCTCGAAGATGTCTGCGTTCGTCATGCCGCCGGACTGCAGTTCGCGGTGGCGGCGGCGGACGAATTCCTCGGTCGTCTCGTCGAAGTACGCCAGCACGTCCAGCACCACCCGGGCGGCTTCACCGCGCTGCAGCGATGTGCTGCGCATCAGGTGGTCGACCAGGTCGTCGTGGGTCATGCGGCGTTCGAGCACCCGTCGATACTGAGGGGTGCCGACGTCTTTCGCAAGAATCCTGCCCGAAATCGGGCAGGACTGCAGTCGAAGTGCAAAGGAAACGGTCAGAAGCGACGAAGTATGGCCTGCTTCGCGGCGGTGAACTCCTCGTCGGTGAGGACTCCCGCGTGATGCAGCTCACCCAGCTCGCGCAGGCGGCGCAGCAGAGTGTCGTGATCGGCGCCGGGCTCGGCCGCCGGGGCCGCGGGTGCGGCACCTTCGAGCTGCTGCACGGGAGAGGACGCCGGAAGAGGGGCGGCCGGTTCCGCTCCGCCCGACGGATGCGGCAGCCGGACGGTGACCGCCGCGGCGACCAGCGCCATCAGCGGGTCCTTCTTGAAGCCGTACAGCTCCACGGCGTGCGGATCCCGCTTGGCCGGGAGCCTGCTTGGGCCGCCGGCGGTGGTGAACCGGAGGCAGCCGTTCTCCAGGCCGGCCGAGGGCCGCCACTCCACGGCGCGGATCTCCGCCAGCGGGAGCACGGTCGGGCCGGCCGTCCGCTTGTCCTCGTCCGTCTTCCAGCCCCACTCCAGCCGGACGTGCTCGCCGTCGAAGTGGACGGTGCCGTCACCGGCGGACACCGACAGCGGCACGGCCGGGCCCGGCAGCAGATAGCGGTCCACCGGGCCGGAGGGCACCTGGTCCAGCAGCAGTGCCTGACGGACCTCGTCCACCAGGTAGCCGGCGACGTCCGCACCCGAGGAGTCGACCGTCAGCTGGAACGGGTCGGCGGCGTCCGGCAGCCGGCCGCTGGTGGCCCGGGACAGCGGGTCGGCACCGGGGCGCAGCTGCAGGCGCAGCCGTCCCCCCTTGCGGCCCGGCTCGAAGGAGATGCCTGCCACGGCCGTCAGCGGCACGGTCAGCTCGCCGAGCGTCTGCCGCGCGGCGTGCACCCCCTTGTCCCAGCCCGGGACGATGCGTATCGCATCACCCTCGAACGCCCAAGTGCCGTCCTTCTGAAGGATTTCAACCATGCGGGCAATTCTCCCAGCAGGCCCGCCCGGCACGAACCGTCCGGGAACCGCCGAACCGTCAGTCCGTGAGCCCCAGTTCCCGGGCGATCAGCATCCGCTGGACCTCGCTCGTGCCCTCGCCGATCTCCAGGATCTTGGAGTCCCGCCACATCCGGGCCACCGGGTACTCGTTCATGAAGCCGTAGCCGCCGTGGATCTGCGTGGCCTCGCGGGCGTTGGTGACCGCGATCTCCGAGGAGTACAGCTTGGCCAGCGCCGCCTCCTTCTTGAACGGCTCGCCGTGGACCAGCCGGGAGGCCGCGTCCCGCCAGGCGAGCCGGGCCGTGTGCGCCCGCATCTCCATGTCCGCGATCTTGAACTGGATGGCCTGGTTGGCCCCGATCGGCCTGCCGAACGCCTCGCGCGTCCTCGCGTACGACACCGACTCGTCCACGCAGCCCTGGGCCAGACCCGTCGCCAGCGCCGAGATGGCGATCCGCCCCTCGTCCAGTATCTGCAGGAACTGGGCGTAGCCGCGCCCCTCCGCGCCCAGCAGGTTGGCCGCCGGGACCCGGACGTCGGAGAAGGACAGCTCCCGGGTGTCGGAGGCGTTCCAGCCGACCTTGGAGTAGGGCGCCGCGACCGTGAAGCCCGGGGTGCCGGACGGGACGATGATGGCGGAGATCTCCGGGCGGCCGTCCGGCTTGCGGCCGGTGACGGCGGTGACCGTGACCAGGCCGGTGATGTCCGTGCCGGAGTTGGTGATGAAGCACTTGGTGCCGTTGATCACCCATTCGCCCGTGGCCTCGTCCAGCCGGGCCGTGGTGAGGGTGGCGCCCGCGTCCGAGCCGCCGCCCGGCTCGGTGAGACCGAAGGCGCCCAGCATCTCGCCGGTGCAGAGCTTCGGCAGCCAGGCGCGCTTCTGCTCCTCCGTGCCGAAGCGGTACACGGGCATGGCGCCGAGCGAGACGCCCGCCTCCAGGGTGATCGCGACCGAGGAGTCCACCCGGGCGAGCTCCTCCAGGGCGAGGCCGAGGGCGAGGTAGTCGCCGCCCATGCCGCCGTACTCCTCGGGGAAGGGCAGCCCGAACAGGCCCATGCGGCCCATCTCCCGCACGATCTCGTACGGGAACTCGTGGCGCTCGTAGAAGTCCCCGATCTTGGGGGCGACCACGTCGTGTGCGAACTCCTCGACGGTGCGGCGGAGTTCCTCGTGCTCGGGGGTGAGACGGTGGTCCAGCGACATGACTCAGTGCTCCTGGTGGGAGAGGGCGCGGACGGTGCGGGACGGGCTGGGCCGTCCCAGGTGGGCGGCCATCCACACGCTGGTGGCGGTGAGCAGGCCGAGGTCGACCCCGGTGGAGATGCCGAGGCCCTCCAGCATCCAGACGAGGTCTTCGGTGGCGAGATTGCCGGTGGCGCTCTTGGCGTAGGGGCAGCCGCCGAGGCCGCCCGCGGAGGCGTCGACGGTGGTCACCCCGTGCCGCAGGGCGGTGAGGGTGTTGGAGAGGGCCTGGCCGTAGGTGTCGTGGAAGTGCACGGCGAGCCGTCCGACGGGCACCCCGGCCTCGCCGAGCGCGGTCAGCAGGGCCGCGACGTGGCCCGGGGTGGCGACGCCGATGGTGTCGCCGAGGCTCAGCTCGTCGCAGCCGAGGTCCAGCAGGCGGCGGCTCACGCGGACCACCTGGTCGACGGGGACGGCGCCCTCCCAGGGGTCGCCGAAGCACATCGAGAGGTAGCCGCGCACGCTGCCGCCCGCCTCCCGGGCCCGCGCGACGACCGGCGCGAACATCTCCAGCGACTCGTCCACGGTGCGGTTGAGGTTGGCCTTGGCGAAGGACTCCGTGGCGCTGGCGAAGACCGCGACCTCGCGGACGCCGAGGGCGAGGGCGCGGTCGAGGCCGCGCTCGTTGGGCACGAGGACCGGCAGCCGGGCCGGGACGTCCGCCAGCATGGGCATCAGCTGCTCGGCGTCGGCCAGCTGCGGCACCCACTTCGGGTGCACGAAGCTGGTCGCCTCGATGACGGACAGGCCGCTGGCGGCGAGGCGGCGGATGAACTCCGCCTTGATCTCCGCCGGGACGACGGCCTTCTCGTTCTGCAGGCCGTCGCGGGGGCCCACCTCGTGGATCCGGATACGGTCCGGGAGGGCGGGGTCCGGAACGGTCATCGGCAGTCCGCTGATCATGACTCTTCCCCTTGTTCCCCTTGTTCCGGTTGCTCCGGGGCGACGACCGCCAGCACCTGGTCCATGGCGACGGTGCTGCCCGCGGTGACGTCCAGCTCGGTGACGGTGCCGTCGTGCGGGGCGGAGACGAGGTGCTCCATCTTCATCGCCTCGACGACGAGGAGGCCCTGCCCCGCGGTGACCCTGTCCCCCACGGCCGCCTTGACCACGGTGACGGTGCCGGGCATGGGGGCGGTGAGGGTGCCGGCGTGGGCGGCCGCCGCGCCGCCGGTGGCCTCGACGGGGTCGTGCGGGGTGAGGTGCCAGGTGTCGCCCCGGCGGGCCAGCCAGATGCCCTCCGGGCCGGGGGCGCGGGTGAACACATGGGTGACACCGTCGAGTTCGAGGCTCAGCTCCCCGGGCCGCGGAGAGGGCAGCAGCCTGGCGCCGCCGAGCGGCGCGTCGTCCAGGAGGACGTCCGTGCCGCGCACGCGGACCGTCACCGGGGCGTGGCCCGGAACGCGGAAGTGGTGTGCCGTCCAGGCGGGTTCGCCGCCCAGGCGCCAGCCGGACGGGACCGAGAAGGGGTCCACCCAGCGCCCGTCGTCCGCGGGGGACAACCGCACCTGCGCCAGCAGCGCACCCGCCACGTACACCTCGTCCGGCACCGTGGCGGAGACGAGTGCCGCGGCCTCCCGGTCGACCAGCCCCGTGTCGAGCGCGCCGGACACCACGTCCGGATGCTCCAACAGCCTGCGCAGGAAGCCCGCGTTGGTGTCCACCCCGAGCACGGCGGTCTCCGCCAGCGCCCCGCGCAGTCTTCGCAGTGCCGTCTCCCGGTCCGGGCCGTGCGCGACGACCTTCGCGAGCATCGGGTCGTAGGCCGTGCCCACGGCGCTGCCGGGCGCGAGTCCGGAGTCCACCCGGACGCCTTCGCCCGACGGCTCGTTCAGGGCGAGCACCGTGCCGGCGGACGGCAGGAAGTCGACGCGCTCGCCGCTCACCCGCGCCGTCTCCGCGCAGATCCGCGCCTCCACCGCATGCCCGGTGAGCGTCACGTCCTCCTGGCCGAAGCCGAGGGGCTCGCCGGAGGCGACCCGGATCTGCCACTCCACCAGGTCCAGCCCGGTGACGAGTTCGGTGACCGGGTGCTCGACCTGGAGGCGGGTGTTCATCTCCATGAAGTAGTAGGAGGAGGGATCGCCGCCCGGCACGATGAACTCCACCGTGCCCGCGCCCGTGTAGCCGCAGGAGCGCGCGGCCTGGACCGCGGCCTCGCCCATGGCGGCCCGCGTCGCCTCGTCCAGCAGCGGGGAGGGCGCCTCCTCGACGATCTTCTGGTGCCGACGCTGCAGGGAGCACTCGCGCTCGCCGAGGTGGACGACGGTGCCGTGGCCGTCCGCCAGCACCTGGATCTCGATGTGCCGCGGGCGGTCCACCCAGCGCTCGACGAGCAGGGTGTCGTCCCCGAACGAGCCGAGCGCCTCGCGCCGGGCGGCGGCGATCTCCTCGCCGAGCAGCGCCTCGTCGCGGACGAGCCGCATGCCCTTGCCGCCGCCGCCCGCCGAGGGCTTGAGGAGCACCGGCATGCCGATCTCCCCTGCTGCGGCGATCAGTTCGGCGTCGCCGAGCCCGCTGCCGGAGGAGCCCGGCACCACGGGAACGCCTGCCGTGCGCACCGTCTCCTTGGCGCGGATCTTGTCGCCCATCAGCTCGATGGCCGGGGCGGGCGGCCCGATGAAGACCAGCCCCGCATCGGCGCAGGCGCGGGCGAAGGCGGCGTTCTCCGCGAGGAAGCCGTAGCCGGGGTGGACGGCCTGGGCGCCCGTGCGCCCGGCGGCCGCCAGCAGGCGCTCTATGGACAGATAGCTCTGGGACGCCGGGGCGGGGCCGATCCGCACGGCGATGTCGGCCTCCCGGACGTGGCGGGCGTCCGCATCCGCGTCACTGAAGACCGCGACGGAACGGATGCCCAGATCCCGCAGCGTACGGATGACGCGCACGGCGATCTCGCCCCGGTTGGCGACCAGTACGGTGTCGAACATGGTGGGTCCGTGTCCTCTCACATGCGGAAGACGCCGTAGCCGGGGGCGGCCGGGTCTCGAGGGGGGATCGGGGCGTTGGCACACGCGGTGAGCGCGAGGCCCAGCACCTGGCGGGTCTCCAGCGGGTCGATGACGCCGTCGTCCCACAGCCGCGCCGTGGCGTAGTAGGCGCTGCCCTGGGTCTCGTACTGCTTGCGGACCGGGGCCTTGAACGCCTCCTCCTCGTCCGCGCTCCACTCCTCGCCGCGTGCCTCCAACTGGTCGCGCTTGACGGTGGCGAGGACGGAGGCCGCCTGCTCGCCGCCCATCACCGAGATCTTCGCGTTGGGCCACATCCACAGGAAGCGCGGCGAATAGGCGCGCCCGCACATGGAGTAGTTGCCCGCGCCATACGAGCCCCCGATGACGACGGTCAGCTTCGGGACCCGGGTGCAGGCGACGGCGGTGACCATCTTTGCGCCGTGCTTGGCGATGCCGCCCGCCTCGTACTGCCGGCCGACCATGAAGCCCGAGATGTTCTGCAGGAAGACCAGCGGGATGCCGCGCTGGTCGCACAGCTCGATGAAGTGGGCGCCCTTCTGGGCGGATTCGGAGAAGAGGATGCCGTTGTTGGCGACGATGCCGACCGGGTGGCCGTGGATCCGGGCGAAGCCCGTCACCAGCGTCTGCCCGAACTCGGCCTTGAACTCGGCGAACCGGGAGCCGTCCACCACACGCGCGATGACCTCGCGCACGTCGTACGGTGTCCGCGAGTCCACCGGCACCGCTCCGTAGAGCCCGGCGGGATCGGCCTTGGGCTCCTCCGCCGGCTCCACCGACCAGGGCAGCGGGCCGCGGTCGCCGAGCGTCGAGACGATGGTGCGCACGATGCGCAGGGCGTGCGCATCGTCCTCCGCGAGGTGGTCGGTGACGCCGGAGACCCGGGAGTGGACCTCCCCGCCGCCGAGCTCCTCCGCCGTGACGATCTCGCCCGTCGCGGCCTTCACCAGGGGCGGGCCGCCGAGGAAGATCGTGCCCTGGCCGCGCACGATCACCGCCTCGTCGCTCATCGCCGGGACATAGGCGCCGCCCGCCGTGCAGGAACCCAGCACCGCCGCGATCTGCGGGATCCCGGCTCCCGACATCCGCGCCTGGTTGTAGAAGATCCGGCCGAAGTGCTCGCGGTCGGGGAAGACCTCGTCCTGCATCGGCAGGAAGGCGCCGCCCGAGTCCACCAGGTACAGGCAGGGGAGCCTGTTCTCCAGGGCGATCTCCTGGGCGCGCAGGTGCTTCTTGACCGTCATCGGGTAGTACGTGCCGCCCTTGACCGTGGCGTCGTTGGCGACGATCACCGTCTCGCGGCCCGAGACCCGCCCGATGCCCGCGATCACGCCCGCGGCCGGGGCCGCCCCCTCGTACATCCCGTCCGCCGCGAGCGGGGCGAGCTCGAGGAAGGGCGAGCCGGGGTCCAGCAAAGCGTCCACCCGGTCGCGCGGCAGCAGCTTGCCGCGTGCGGTGTGCCGCTCGCGGGCCCTCTCGCCGCCGCCCAGCCGGGCCGCGGCGAGCTTCTGCCGCAGCTGCTCGGCCAGTTCGTGGTGCGCGGCCTCGTTGGCCCGCCAGGCGTCGGACGCCGGATCTGCGGCGCTTCCGAGCACCGGTGCCTGCTGCATCGTCCTCGAGCCCCCTTGCTCGTGTTAATGAGCGTTAACATCTCTGTTCCCCACGTTAACGCGCGCTAACCCGGCTGTCTAGAATTGCCTTGTGAAGGAAGCAGCAACTCGAGCCCAGTCCGTCGTCGCCCCGGTCCCCACGCGCCGGGAGCGGATCCTCCAGGAGGCCGCCCGGCTCTTCGCCGAGCGCGGCTTCCACGGCGTCGGCGTGGACGAGATAGGGGCGGCGGTCGGCATCAGCGGCCCCGGGCTGTACCGGCACTTCGCGGGCAAGGACGCGATGCTCGCCGAGCTGCTGGTCGGGATCAGCGGGCGGCTCTTCGCCGGCGGCCGGGAGCGTGTCGCCGAGGCGGCGGAGGCCGGTGCGGGCCCGGCTGCCGTGCTCGACTCGCTGATCGACGGCCACATCGACTTCGCCCTCGACGACCGGGCGCTGATCACCCTCCACGACCGCGAGCTGGGCCAGCTCCGCGACAGCGACCGCAAGCTGGTGCGCTCGCTCCAGCGCCAGTACGTCGAGCTCTGGGTCGGGGTCGTGCGCGAGCTGCACCCGGGTGCAGCGGAGGCCGAGGCCCGCGCGGCCGTGCACGCCGTGTTCGGGCTCCTCAACTCCACGCCGCACCTCGGCCGCCCCGGCGCCCTGCCCGGCCGCGCGGCCACCGCCGCCCTGCTGCGCCGCCTCGCGCTGGGGGCGCTGGCGGCCCTCTCGGACTGACCGGCCCGGCCGGACAGGCGGGGGCGATCCGGACAGGGGCGCCGATCGGGCCACGGAGCAATCGGATCTGGACAGGTCCGGTGACGCCCGAGTAGCTTCTGGCTGAGCAAGCGCTTATACAGCTGTGCAGCAGCCGGGGAGGCGATGATGCGTCGCACGGTGTTCAACGAGGACCACGAGGCGTTCCGCGAGACCATCCGCGATTTCATCGCCGCCGAGGTCGTCCCGTCCTACGAGCAGTGGCGCGAAGCCGGCGCCGTGCCGCGCGAGTTCTACAAGAAGCTCGGCGCACTCGGCGTGTTCGGCATCCAGGTGCCCGAGGAGTACGGCGGAGCGGGCGAGGCGAGCTTCAAGTACCAGGCCGTCATCACCGAGGAGTGCGCCCGTGCGGGCGTCAGCTTCGGCGGCAGCAGCGTGCACACCGCGCTCTGCCTGCCGTACCTCCTCGCCTACGGCACCGAGGAGCAGAAGCGGCGCTGGCTGCCCTCGTTCGTCTCCGGCGACATGATGACCGCCATCGCCATGACCGAACCCGGCACCGGCTCCGACCTGGCCGGCATGCGGACCACGGCCAAGCTCTCCGCCGACGGCACGCACTACGTGCTCAACGGCGCCAAGACCTTCATCACCGGAGGCGTCCAGGCCGACCGGGTCCTCGTCTGCGCCCGCACCGCTCCCGCCACGCCCGAGGACCGGCGCGGCGGCATCTCCATCCTCGTCGTCGACGCCACCTCCGAGGGCTACGCGGTCGGCCGCAAGCTCGAGAAGCTCGGCCTGCACTCCTCCGACACGGCCGAACTCTCCTTCACCGATGTCGTGGTGCCCGTCGGTGACCGCCTCGGCGAGGAGGGCAGGGCGTTCGAGTACCTCACCCACAACCTGCCGCAGGAGCGCCTCGGCATCGCCGTCGGCGCGTACGCGCAGTCCGCCGCGGCCGTGCGGTTCGCGACCGATTACGTGCGGGAGCGCACGGTGTTCGGCAAGACCGTCTCGTCCTTCCAGAACACCAAGTTCGTGCTCGCCGACTGCAAGTCCGAGGTCGATGCGATGCAGGCGGTCGTCGACCGCGCCCTGGATGCACACGACGCGGGCGAGCTGACTGCCGCCGATGCGGCCTCCGCGAAGCTCTTCACCACCGAGCGCGCGGCCGTCGTCATCGACAAGTGCCTCCAACTGCACGGCGGATACGGCTACATGATGGAGTACCCGATCGCCCGTCTGTACGCGGACACCCGCGTCAGCAGGATCTACGGCGGCACGAGCGAGGTCATGCGCTCCATCGTCGCCAAATCAATGGGCCTGTAAGGCCTGTAAGGACCACCGGCCCAATGAACGAGCCCCTTACACCGCTGGACGAGCTCCTGAGCCTGCTCGACCTCGAGAAGATCGAGGAGAACATATTCCGCGGGACCACCAGCCATCCCACCCTCGTGCCACGGGTGTTCGGCGGACAGGTCGCCGCGCAGGCGCTGGTGGCCGCAGGGCGCACGGTGCCGGCCGACCGGCCCGCGCACTCCCTGCACTCCTACTTCCTGCGGCCCGGAGATCCGGCCGCGCCGATCGTCTACACCGTCGACCGCATCCGGGACGGGCGGTCCTTCACCACGCGGCGCGTGGTCGCCGTGCAGCACGGGCAGCCGATCTTCCACCTGTCGGCCTCCTTCCAGACGTACGAGGAGGGCCTGGAGCACCAGGAGCCCATGCCCGCGGCGCCGGACCCGCTGTCCCTCCCCACGGCCGCCGAGATGCTGCCCGCCTACACCGATCTGCTGGGCGGCCCGGAGATCGTGCAGCGGATCCTGGAGACGCGGGACGCGGTGGACCTGCGCTACGTCGACGCACCGCCGTTCGCCAGCGTGGGGGAGGTGCGGGAGCCGAAGTCGCAGGTGTGGTTCCGGACGAACGGCAAACTGACCGACGACTGGCTGCTGCACGTCTGCCTGGCGACCTACGTCTCCGACATGACGCTGCTGGACTCCGTGCTGTTCGCGCACGGACGCGGCGGCTGGGCGGTCGGCGACGTCGTCGGCGCGAGCCTGGACCACGCGATGTGGTTCCACCGGCCGTTCAGGGCGGACGAGTGGCTGCTGTACGACCAGGAGAGCCCGACGGCCCAGGGCGGCCGGGGCCTGGCCAGGGGCCGGATCTTCACGGCGGACGGCAGGCTGGCGGTCTCGGTGATCCAGGAGGGCGTGGTGCGGGTGCCCCGCGGGTGATGCGCCGCGAGGCACTGCGCCGTCACACCAGCCCGGCCGCCCCCAGCAGGTACGCGGTCATCGGCTCGTAGAACCGCGGGTCCGCCACGTGGTCGTCCAGCGGCACCGCCACCTGCAGCGTCCCCTCCGCCTCCGCCAGGAACAGCGCGGGGTCGTTGCTGTCCGCGTACCCCACCGCGTCGACTCCGCGCTGCGCCGCGCACCCGGCCCAGCCGTGGTCGGCGACCACCAGGTCCGGCAGCGGCCGTCCCCCGGCCGCGAGGCCGTCCAGGATCGCCGCCATCGGGTGCGGCGAGTGCGTGTGCCACAGCGACGCCCCGCGCTCGTAGACCGCCACGTCCGCGACCTGGTACACGTTGCCGTCGTCCGCGCGCAGCCCGAAGGGGATGGCGACGATCTCGCAGCCGGCCGCCCGCAGTGCGGCGGCCGTCGCGCGGTGGACGTCCAGCAGGCCGCCCGGGTGGCCGGTGGCGAGCAGCACGCTCAGGCGGCTCTCGGCGGCCTTGCGCAGCACTATGGCCATGCGCTCCAGGGCGGCGACCGTGAGCTCCGGGTCGATCGTGTCCTGCCCGGAGCGGTGTTCGAGGTCGTCGCTGACGCCGCAGCGCTCGGCCATGACGGCCAGGACGTCCTGCTCGTCCGTCCAGCGGTCGCCGAGCTCCAGACCGAACCAGTGATTGCGGTCGCCCTGCGCGAGCTTTCGGTAGTGGTCGAGGTTGTTCTCGCGCGGGGTCGCGACGGCGCCCGCGATGCGGGTGCGGACGAGGTGGTCGATCAGTTCGCTGCGGCTGGGTATCGGCGTGGTCGGAGTGCTCGGCATGTGGTGATTCTCCCCCGGCGTGCGATGGACGTGGTGTCCATATGGATGTTCCGGACCCTGCAATCCGTACATGTGCGGAACCAGGCTCCCTGCCTACCCTCGGGTACGGCCACCGCGGCCGCCCCGACGTTGATGCGAACGTGACCACATCGACGCGACCGTGACCCGTCCGTGATCCCGAGAGGCCCCAGCATGAGCACCCCCGCCCCCCGTGAACCGCGCGGCCCTGTCGACTCCTCCCGCATCCCCCGCTACGCGGGCCCCGCGACGTTCGCCCGGCTGCCCCGCCTGGACGAGGTCGGCACCGCGGACGTCGCCGTCGTCGGCGTGCCCTTCGACACCGGTGTCTCGTACCGCCCGGGCGCCCGCTTCGGCGGCAACGCCATCCGCGAGGCCTCCCGCCTGCTGCGCCCGTACAATCCGGCGCAGGACGCCTCCCCCTTCGCCCTGGCGCAGGTCGCGGACGCGGGCGACATCGCCGCGAACCCGTTCAACATCGACGAGGCCGTCGAGACGATCGAGGCCGCGGCCGACGACATCCTCGGCACCGGCGCGCGCATGATGACGCTCGGCGGCGACCACACCATCGCCCTGCCGCTGCTGCGCTCGGTCGCCAAGAAGCACGGCCCGGTGGCCCTGCTGCACTTCGATGCGCACCTGGACACCTGGGACACCTACTTCGGCGCCGAGTACACCCACGGCACCCCCTTCCGCCGCGCCGTCGAGGAGGGCATCCTCGACACCTCCGCGCTCTCCCACGTCGGCACCCGCGGCCCGCTGTACGGCAAGAAGGACCTGGACGACGACGCCAAGATGGGCTTCGGCATCGTCACGTCCGCCGACGTCATGCGCCGCGGCGTGGACGAGGTCGCCGACCAGCTGCGCCAGCGCATCGGCGACCGCCCGCTGTACATCTCGATCGACATCGACGTCCTGGACCCGGCCCACGCCCCGGGCACCGGCACCCCGGAGGCCGGCGGTCTGACCTCCCGCGAGCTGCTGGAGATCATCCGCGGGCTCGCCGACTGCCACCTGGTCTCCGCCGACCTGGTCGAGGTGGCCCCGGCGTACGACCACGCGGAGATCACCTCCGTGGCCGCGTCGCACACCGCCTACGAGCTGACCACGATCATGTCCCGTCAGATCGCTGCTGCCCGGGGGTGAGGTTCCTGCTCCGGCGCTAAAACGGCGTCAGTCCTGACGGGCCTTGCGACAAAGGCCCGTCAGGGGATCCCGGCGGATGTGCCGGAGACGATTGGCTGAGTCGGTCATTCCACGCCATCCGACCGCTAAGGCCATCCCGATGCTGCACCTGCTGCCGGACCAGGACGTACAGACGACCCCGCCCCCGCCGCCCCCGACCGGAGCCGGGCGGCGCAGCCACCGGCGGGTGGGCGGCGGGCTCGTCGATCCCAAACAGCTGGTCGCGTCCCTCCCGGAGGCCGTCCGGAAGCTGCACCCGCGGGTGATGGTCAAGCACCCCGTGCTCTTCGTCGTCGAGGTCGGCTCCGTCCTGACGACCCTCTCCGCCGTGCTCGAACCCTCGGCCTTCGCCTGGGTGATCAGCGTCTGGCTCTGGCTGACCGTCATCTTCGCCAACCTCGCCGAGGCGGTCGCCGAGGGCCGCGGCAAGGCACAGGCGGAGGCGCTGCGCCGCACGCGCAGTACCACCGTCGCCCGGCGGCTGCGCAGTTGGCGGGTCGGCATCCAGAGCTACGACTGGGAGGAGGAGCAGGTAGCGGCGACCGATCTGCGGCCGCAGGACTTCGTGGTCGTGGCGGCCGGCGAGACCGTTCCCGGTGACGGCGAGGTCGTCGAGGGCGTCGCCTCGGTCGACGAGTCGGCCATCACCGGCGAGTCCGCCCCCGTGATCCGCGAGTCGGGCGGCGACCGTTCCAGCGTCACCGGCGGCACCAAGGTGCTCTCCGACCGGATCGTCGTCCGGATCACCTCACGCCCCGGTCATACCTTCCTGGACCGGATGATCGCTCTGGTCGAGGGGACGAGCCGGCAGAAGACGCCCAACGAGCTGGCGCTCAACATCCTGCTGGCCTCTCTCACCGTCATCTTCATCCTGGCCGTCGTCTCGCTGCAGCCGATGGCCAGTTGGGCGGGTGCGCCGCAGACCATCACGGTTCTGGTCGCCTTGCTGGTCACCCTCATCCCGACGACCATCGGCGCTCTGCTCTCCGCGATCGGCATCGCGGGCATGGACCGGCTCGTCCAGCGCAACGTCGTCGCCCTGTCCGGCCGGGCCGTGGAGGCCGCCGGGGACGTCAGCACGCTCCTGCTGGACAAGACGGGCACCATCACCCTCGGCAACCGCCGGGCGGCCGCCTTCGTGCCCGTCAAGGGCATCTCCGCGGAACTCCTCGCCGACGCCGCACAGTTGTCGTCCCTCGCCGACGAGACACCCGAGGGCCGCTCCATCGTCGAGCTGGCCAAGCAGCACGGAATCCACCACAACGACGGGGACTTCTCGCACGGCCGCTTCGTCCCCTTCTCCGCCCAGACGCGCATGAGCGGCGTCGACTTCGCCTTCCAGGGCGACTTCTGCCGCATCCGCAAGGGCGCCGGCAATGCAGTCGTCCAGTGGGTCGCCCGGCGCGGCGGCCAGGTGCCCGAGGAGGCCGCCTGGATCGTCGAGTCCGTCGCAGCGGCCGGCGGCACGCCGCTGCTCGTCGCCATCGAGGACCCCGACGGTGCCCGCGTGCTCGGAGCCGTCCACCTCAAGGACGTCGTCAAGCCCGGCATCGCCGAGCGCTTCGCCGAACTGCGCGCCATGGGCATCAAGACCGTCATGGTCACCGGCGACAACCCGCTCACCGCCAGGGCCATCGCCGCCGAGGCGGGCGTCGACGACTTCATCGCCGAGGCCACCCCCGAGCACAAGCTCGCGCGCATCCGCGAGGAGCAGGCCGGGGGCAACCTCGTCGCCATGACCGGCGACGGCACCAACGACGCCCCGGCCCTCGCCCAGGCCGACGTGGGCGTGGCCATGAACACCGGCACGCCGGCCGCCAAGGAGGCCGGCAACATGGTGGACCTGGATTCCAACCCCACCAAGCTCATCGACATCGTCGAGGTCGGCAAGCAGCTGCTCATCACCCGCGGCGCCCTGACGACCTTCTCCATCTGCAACGACGTCGCCAAGTACTTCGCGATCGTCCCCGCCATGTTCGGCGGCGTCGCCGGCTACGAGGGTCTGGAGAAGCTCAACGTCATGGGCCTGCACAGCCCGACCTCCGCCATCGCCTCCGCGATCATCTTCAACGCCCTGATCATCGTGGCCCTCATCCCGCTCGCCCTGCGCGGGGTGCGCTACGCGCCGTCCTCGGCCCACGCGCTGCTGCGCCGCAACCTGAGCCTCTACGGGGTCGGCGGGCTCGTCGCCCCGTTCGTCGGCATCAAGCTGATCGACCTGCTGATCCAGTACATCCCCGGGATCTGATCCGCCCCGCGGCGTGGCTGCGGCACAGGTGACCGGATGCGGTCGTTCCGGCCGTCTGTGTTGCAGCGGGATGAAATCGGCCGCCCGGAGCGTTGGGGCCTTCCGTCGGCAGTGCGGGAGAAGACCAGCAGGAGGTCTGGGGTGGCGGTGAAGGACGCAACCGGTCGGGGGTGGGCCAGGAGGCTCGCCGGTTACTGTTGGCGGTACCGCAGCACGGTACTGCTGGCTCTGGGATCCTCGCTCGTCGGCATGGCCGTCACGGCGCTCGTGCCCCTCATACCCCGCTTGATCATCGACGACGTCATAGGCTCCCACCGGCGCCCCCTGGCCCCCTGGGCCACGCTGCTGGTCGTGGCGGCCGTCGTCGTCTACGCGCTCACCTACGTCCGCCGTTACTACGGCGGACGGCTCGCGCTCGACGTCCAGCACGACATGCGGACGGACATGTACGCCGCCATCGCCCGGCTCGACGGCAGGCGGCAGGACGAGCTCTCCACCGGCCAGGTGGTCGGCCGGGCCACCAGCGACCTCCAGCTCGTCCAGAGCCTGCTCTTCATGCTGCCGATGATGATCGGCAACATCCTGCTGTTCGTGATCTCGCTCGTGGTGATGGCGGTCCTCTCGCCGCTGCTCACCGTCGTCGCCCTCGCGGTCGCCCCCGCACTGTGGTTCCTCGCCCGGCGCAGCCGCACCCGCCTCTTCCCCGCCACCTGGTACGCGCAGGGCCAGGCCGCGGCGGTCGCCGGTGTCGTGGACGGTGCCGTGACGGGCGTCCGCGTCGTCAAGGGCTTCGGCCAGGAGGCCCAGGAGGCCGGGAAGCTCCGCGAGGTCAGCCGCAGGCTCTTCGCCGGACGGCTGCGCACCGTGCGCCTCAACTCCCGCTACACGCCCGCCCTGCAGGCCGTTCCGGCCCTCGGCCAGGTCGCCATGCTGGCCCTCGGCGGCTGGATGGCCACGCGCGGACAGGTCACTCTCGGCACGTTCGTCGCCTTCTCGACGTACCTCGCGCAGCTCGTCGGGCCCGTGCGGATGCTCACCATGGTGCTCACGGTCGGGCAGCAGGCCCGGGCCGGTGTGGAACGGGTCCTCGAACTCATCGACACCGAGCCGGTGGTGCAGGAGCGCGACGGGGCGCATGACCTGCCCGTGGACGCCCCTGCCACCGTCGAGTTCGACGACGTCACCTTCGGATACGACCTGGACGCCGGCAAACGGCCCGTGCTCGACGGCCTCTCCCTGCGCATCGAGCCGGGCGAGACCCTGGCCGTCGTCGGCGCCTCCGGCAGCGGCAAGTCGACCCTCGCACTGCTGCTGCCGCGCTTCTACGACGCCACCTCCGGCACCGTACGGGTCGGCGGCGTGGACGTCCGCGACCTCACCCACGCGTCGCTGCGCGCAGCCATCGGGCTGGTCCCCGAGGACAGCTTCCTGTTCTCCGACACCATCCGCGCCAACATCGCCTACGGCGTGCCGGGTGCCACGGACGAACAGATCCGCACGGCCGCGCAGGCCGCCCAGGCGGACGGCTTCATCTCCGAACTGCCGGACGGCTACGACACCACGGTCGGCGAGCAGGGCCTGACCCTCTCCGGCGGCCAGCGCCAGCGCATCGCCCTCGCCCGCGCGATCCTGACCGACCCGCGCCTGCTGCTCCTGGACGACGCGACGTCGGCCGTCGACGCGCGCGTGGAGCACGAGATCCACGAGGCGCTGCGAGGCGTCATGGCGGGCCGTACGACCCTTCTCATCGCCCACCGGGCGTCCACGCTCGCACTGGCCGACCGCATCGCCGTCCTGGACGGCGGCCGGCTGGCCGCCGTCGGCACGGCCGAGGAGCTGGAGGCCGGCTGCGAGCTGTACCGGCGCCTGCTGACGGACCCGGAGGAGCTCGCGGGCGTGCGCAAGGACCCCGCGGGCCTGGCCGCCGGGGAGAGCCGCACGGTCGCCCTCGCGGGCGTCTTCGGCGGCGAGGCGGCGGCCACCGGCCTCGCCGAACCGCCGGCCGTCGCGCCCGTCAGGGGCAAGCGGAAGGTCGTCGACGGTGTCACCCCGCACCTGTGGGTGCGCAAGGACGCCTCCGACACCCCGGAGGCGCACGGCGCGCTCGCAGGGATGCCCGCCACCCCCGAGCTGCTCGCCAAGGTGGCCGCACTGCCGCCCGCCACCGACACGCCGGACATCGACGAGGAACAGGCCGCACGTCCCGAGAAGGCCTACGGGCTGCGCCAGTTGCTGCGCGGCTTCGGTGCACCTCTGACCGTCAGCCTGCTGCTCGTGGCCGTCGACGCGGTCGCCGGTCTGCTGCTGCCCGTGCTGATCCGGCACGGCATCGACCAGGGCGTGCAGCGCCTGGCCCTGGGTGCGGTGTGGGCGGCCTCCGCCCTCGCCCTGTTGATCGTCCTGGGCCAGTGGGCCGCACAGGTCGCCGAGAACCGGATGACCGGGCGGACGGGCGAACGCGTGCTGTACGCGCTGCGCGTGAAGATCTTCGCGCAGCTCCAGCGGCTCGGCCTCGACTACTACGAGCGCGAGCTCACCGGCAAGATCATGACCCGGATGACGACGGACGTGGACGCCCTGTCGTCGTTCCTGCAGACCGGTCTGATCACCGCGGTCGTCTCCGTGCTCACGTTCTTCGGCATTCTGGTCGCCCTGCTGGTCATCGACGTCCAGCTGGCCCTCGTCGTCTTCGCGACGCTGCCCCTGCTCGTCATCGGCACCGTCTACTTCCGCCGCCACAGCGTCAAGGCGTACGAACTCGCGCGGGAACGCGTCGGAGTGGTCAACGCCGACCTCCAGGAGAGCGTTGCCGGCCTGCGCATCGTGCAGGCGTTCCGCCGTGAGACCTCGGGTGGTCGTCGGTTCGCCGAGCGCAGCCTGTCCTACCGCGACGCCCGGGTGCGCGGTCAGTGGCTGATCTCCGTGTACTTCCCGTTCGTTCAGCTGCTGTCGTCCGTCGCGGCGGCCGCCGTGCTGATCGTGGGCGCGGGACGGGTGAGCGACGGGACGCTCACGGCGGGTGCGCTGGTGGCATATCTGCTGTACATAGACCTGTTCTTCGCACCCGTGCAGCAGCTCTCCCAGGTCTTCGACGGCTACCAGCAGGCGACCGTCTCCCTGGGCCGCGTCCAGGCGCTGCTGCGCGAGCCGACGACCACGCCGGTGGCCGAACAGCCGGTCGCCGTCGGCGAACTGAGCGGCCGGATCGAATTCGACGGTGTGCGCTTCCACTACGGTGCCGCCGAGGACGGGGACGCCGCGCTGTCGGACGTCCGGCTGACCGTACCGGCGGGCCAGACGGTCGCCTTCGTCGGTGAGACGGGTGCGGGCAAGTCGACTCTGGTGAAACTGGTGGCGCGGTACTACGACCCGACCGGGGGCGCGGTGCGCGTGGACGGGCACGACCTGCGGGACCTGGACCCGGTCGCCTACCGGCACCGGCTCGGCGTCGTGCCGCAGGAGCCGTACCTCTTCCCCGGTACCGTGCGCGACGCGATCGCGTACGGGCGTCCGGACGCCACCGACGCGGAGGTCGAGGCGGCGGCGCGGGCGGTCGGTGCGCACGCGATGATCGCCACGCTCGACGACGGCTACCTGCACACCGTGACGGAGCGCGGCCGCAATCTCTCCGCCGGCCAGCGGCAGTTGATCGCCCTGGCCCGCGCGGAGCTGGTCGACCCGGACATCCTGCTGCTCGACGAGGCCACGGCCGCGCTCGACCTGGCGACGGAGGCGCTCGTCAACGAGGCGACGGACCGGCTGGCCGGCCGCCGCACGACGCTGGTCGTGGCCCACCGCCTGACCACGGCCGCCCGCGCCGACCGCGTGGTGGTCCTCGACCACGGCCGCGTGGTGGAGGACGGCACCCACGCCGAACTGCTCGCGCAGGACGGCCGGTACGCGCAGCTGTGGCGCACGTTCACGGGAGAGGTCATCCCGGCGTAGACCACCGGTGTCCCTCCTCTCACGGGTGAACTCTGGCGTGCCGCATGCCCCCTTGGGTAGGTTCGCGGCGACCTTTGCGAACCCAGGGGAGGGAACATGCGCACGGCACGCAGATGGCTGCCGGCACTGGTGATGTGCATAGGCACACTCGCCGGCGCCGCACCGGCCCTGGCGGCCACGGCCGCCACCGGGACGAACGCCGGGGAGACGCAGGAGACCGCGGACATCAAGGACCGCATCCTGCAGATCCCCGGCATGCACTTCGTCGAGGAGAAGCCCTATCAGGGCTACCGCTACCTCGTGCTCACCTACACACAGCCGGTCGACCACCGCCACCCGGACCGCGGGACGTTCGAGCAGCGCTTCACCCTGCTGCACAAGTCCACGGACCGGCCCACCGTCTTCTACACCTCCGGCTACAACGTCTCCACCACCCCGTCCCGCAGCGAGCCGACGCGCATCGTCGACGGCAACCAGGTGTCGATGGAGTACCGCTTCTTCACTCCGTCCCGGCCGCAGCCGGCCGACTGGTCCACGCTCGACATCTGGCAGGCGGCCAACGACCAGCACCGCCTCTACCAGGCCCTGAAGACCGTCTACGGCAAGAACTGGCTGGCGACCGGCGGCAGCAAGGGCGGCATGACCGCCACCTACTACCGCCGCTTCTTCCCCCACGACATGAACGGCACCGTCGCCTACGTCGCGCCCAACGACGTGCACAACGGCGACGACCGCCCGTACGACCGGTTCTTCGCCACCGTCGGGGACAAGGCCTGCCGCACGCAGCTCAATTCGGTGCAGCGCGAGGCGCTCGTGCGCCGTGACGAGATCGTCGCCCGCTACCAGAAGTGGGCCGACGAGAACGGCAAGACGTTCAAGGTCGTCGGCAGCGCCGACAAGGCGTACGAGAACGTCGTCCTGGACCTGGTGTGGTCGTTCTGGCAGTACCACCTGCAGAGCGACTGCGCCTCCGTGCCCGCGACCAAGGCCCCGACGGACGAGCTCTACAAGTTCATCGACACCATCTCGGGCTTCGACGGCTACACGGACCAGGGCCTGGAGCGCTTCACCCCGTACTACTACCAGGCGGGCACCGAGCTCGGCTCCCCGACCTTCAAGAGCCCTCATCTGAAGGGCCTGTTGCGCTACCCCGGCATCTACGCCCCGCGCAACTACGTGTCGCGCGACATACCGATGAAGTGGAAGCCGGGCGTCATGGCCGACGTCGACCGCTGGGTGCGCAACGACAGCACGCAGATGCTCTTCGTCTACGGCCAGAACGACCCCTGGGGTGCCGAACCGTTCCGCCTCGGCCGCGACGCCGCGGCCCGGCACGACTACCGCTTCGTCGCCCCCGGCGGCAACCACGGTTCGAACATTGCACAGTTGGTGGCCGACGAGCGGGCCACGGCCACGGCCGAGGTCCTGAAGTGGGCGGGCGTCGCCCCCGCGGCCGTCCAGAAGGACGAGCGGCACGCGAAGCCGCTGGCGCCGTACGACGCCAAGCTGGACGGCCGGCCCGTGGAGAGGGAGGCCGCGCTGCGGCCGTGAAGCCGCATCCGGCGTGTCAGGACAGGCGGCGGGCGCACCCCACGGGGGCCCTGCCGCCCACGTCCACGTAGAGGTCCGTACGCTCCGGGCAGTCGTCCCGCGTGGGCACCGTCTCCTCGACGCGGTACTCCGGCGCGTGCCTCGTCGAGCCGTCGCACGCCGTCTCCTTCACCACCCCTTCGCGCTCCGTGTAGACGCAGTCCCCCGCCACCGTGAGCGGCCCACCGCCCATTCCGGGGTCGCCGGGGTGCGGGGGCCGCAGGTTGCGCATGCACGCGTAGCCCTCGGGCGAGCTCTCCCGCTCCGAAGTGCCGGTGTCGACGGCCGCGATGTGCAGGACGAAGTCGGTGTCGTCCGGGCAGCGCGGCCCGCTCGCCTGCGGGCCGCTGTAGCGGGCCAGCACGCTGGCGGCGGCCTCATCGCTCGCGCAGTCGACCTCCTCGAAGGCCGCCCGGCCCCGGCCCCGTCCGGCGCACGTGCCCCGCGCCAGGAACTGCGCGGGGCGCCCCTGCCGCGCCTGCAGGGTCTGGCTGCCGGAGGCGGCGGCGTTCTGCACCGGCTGTTCCTGGCAGCCGCTCAGCGTGAACATCCCCGACAGCGTGGCCGACGCGAGCAACGCTGCGGACAGCAAGTGATGACGCATGATCCCCCAACCCCTGGCATCGGCCCACAGTTACCCGACGCGACCGGCACACGCCAGGCGTGCGCCGGGCTTCGCGCAGGGTGACCGGCCGTCCCTTCGTGCGCCCGCGGGGCTGCCCACCGCCGGCGCTGTCGGGAGGGGGTACGCCGACGGCGGGGTGCGGCCGGCCGCAGGCGGCGGAGAGGGTGGTCAGCAACGCGGCGGTCAGCGACGCCGACACCGCTCTGCGGAGGCTCCCCGGCTGCACGTCGCTTCGACGTACGGCGCACCGGAGCGGTTCCGTGCCCCGCGGCCTACTGCGCTGCGCGGTGCTGTGCCCTGCGGAGGCGTACGGGACGGCGCAGGGTGAGCAGCTTTGCGCGCGGGGCGAGCCGCCGGACCATCGCGAAGACCGACTCGGTGCGCGAGCGGTCGGCGTCCAGCACGGTGAAGAGGTTGACCCCGAGGTAGAACGTGCAGGCAGCGTTGGCCAGATCGCGCGGCGGAGTGAGGCGGGCCAGCGCGGTGCCGCCGATGACCCGCTCCAGGGTCTCCTCCATGAACGCCATCCACGGCTCGACCCGCACCTTGATCTCCTGGCGCAGCTCGGGCTTGGCCACGGCGGCCGCCACGAGCTCGGAGAGCAGGGCGATGTGACCGCCCTCGAGGTCGTCGCGGTAGATGCGGGTGGCGGCCGCCGCGAGCTCCTCCAGGGTGCGGCACTCGGCGACGGTGACGGCGTGCATCGCCATGCGTTCGTCGGACGACCGGTCGAGTGCGGCGAACAGCAGCGGGTCGACGCCCCCGAAGTGGTAGAAGATCAGCGCCGAGTTGACGCCCGCCTCCTTGGCTATGGTCCGCGCGCTGGCCTTGCCGTAGCCCTGCGTGCGCAGCACCGCCCCCGCGGCGGCGATCAGCCGTTCCCTGGTCTCCACCGACATGTGCCGCCCTCTCGACGAGCGTTCATCATACGGTTCAATCGATCGCTCAAATCGACCGGTCAGGAGGCCCGCTGCGGCCACTGCTCGCGCAGCACGCGCAGCGTTTCGCTGATGGCGGGCCTGCGGGCCGCTCCGGTGCGCCAGTAGGCGAACAGCCGGCGCACGGGGACGGGCTCCAGGGGTACGTCCACCACGCCCTCGGGCAGCGGTCCGCGGCCCAGCCGGGGCATGAGGGCGACGCCCAGCCCGGCCGCGACGAGGGCGACCTGCGTGTGGTTCTCCGCGGCCTGGTAGGCGAGGTCCGGCTCGCTGCCGAGGGCCCGCAGCGTACGGACCAGCCAGTCGTGGCAGACGGTGCCCGGCGGGTTGCTGATCCAGCGCAGGCCCACCAGGTCGCTGCGCTCCAGCCGTTCGCGTCCGGCCAGCGGGTGCCCCTCCGGTACGAGCACGTCGCACAGGTCGTCGCCGATCTTCGCCCGCTCCAGGCGTTCCGGCGTGGTGTGCGGCACGATGTCCCAGTCGTGCCAGACCGCGATGTCGAGGGCGCCCTGGGCCACCAGGCCGACCGACAGGTGGGGGTCGACCTCGATCAGCCGGGCGTCCAGCGCGGCGTGTTCGCGGGTGAGCTGGGCCAGCACGCCGGGCAGCAGTCCGCGTGCGGCCGAGGCGAACGCCCCGACGACGATCCGGCCGGTGGGCTGCCCGCGCCGCTCCTCCAGGTCCGTCTCCGCCTGCTCGACCATGGCCAGCAGTTCCCGTGCGGTCTCGGCCAGTTCGACGGCCGCGTCCGTGAGCATCACGCCCCGCCCGCGCCGTTCCAGCAACGTGGTGCGCGTCTCCCGCTCCAGCTTGGTGATCGACTGCGAGATCGCGGAGGGCGTGTAGCCCAGCGCGAGGGCCGCCGCACTGACCGAGCCGTGCACGGAGACGGCGTGCAGGGCGCGCAGGCGTGACAGGTCCAGCATGTGAGCCCCCGGGGTGTCCCTTGTCGGTTTCCGCTCCGTCGATTGCCGTTGGCTGTTGAGCGTTGACTGTTGAGCGTTACTGAATCCCATGATGAAGCAGCCCGTGCTGGTGCTGAACGATCGGGTGCCGTGATGCTGATCGCATGCGTCCGTTCCACATTGCCCTCGGCGTGCTCGTCGCCGCCCTCTGGGGCGTCAACTTCGTCGTCATCGACGTCGGCCTCGGCCACTTCCCGCCGCTGCTGTTCTGCGCGCTGCGCTTCCTCGTGGCAGCCGTGCCCGCCGTCCTCCTCGTCGGCCGGCCCCGAGTGCAGTGGCGGTGGGTCGTCGCGGTCGGACTGGTGCTGGGCGTGGCCAAGTTCGGACTGCTGTTCATCGGGATGCACGCCGGGATGCCGGCCGGGCTGTCCTCGCTGGTGCTCCAGGTCCAGGCGGTCTTCACCGCCCTGTTCGCCATGGCCGCCCTGGGCGAACGGCCCGGCCGCGTCCGGCTCCTGGGCATGGCCGTCGCCCTGGCGGGCATAGCGGTGGCCGCCGTCGACGAGGGCGCCTCGGGGCCGCTGACGGGCTTCGCCCTCGTGGTGGCCGCCGCGGCCTTCTGGGGCGTCTCCAACGTCCTGACCCGCAAGGCCGCCCCGCCGGACGCCCTGCGGTTCATGGTGTGGGTCAGTGCGGTCCCGGTGCTGCCCCTGCTGCTGCTCTCCCTGCTCTTCGAGGGCCCGGCCGCCGACGCCGCGGCGCTGGGCTCGCTGGACTGGAGCGGCGTGGGCGCCGTCGTGTACGTCGCCTGGATCACCACGCTGCTCGGCTTCGGGATCTGGGGGTTCCTGCTGCGCACCTACGACGCCTCGACCGTGGCCCCCTTCTCGCTGCTGGTGCCCGTGTTCGGCATGTCCTCCGCGGCCCTCCTGCTGGGCGAGGGGGTGAGCCCGCTGCGCTGGTGCGCGGCGGCCCTCCTGGTGGGCGGGGTCGCGCTCACCTCGCTGCCGGGGCGGCGGCGAGCAGCTCCCGTAGGTACTCCCGCCCGTGGCCTGCCAGTTGCGCGAAGTCCGCGGCCTGCGGGTACCAGCGCTTCTCGTACTCCCAGCACAGCCAGCCGTCCCAGCCTGCCGCGGTGAGCGCGCTCACGCAGCCGGCCAGCGGCAGCACCCCCGCGCCCAGCGGCAGCGGAGCGGTGTCCTCCGCGGAGGCGACGTCCTTCACCTGCACATAGCCCAGGTGCGGGGCGAGCGCGGGGAAGGTCGCCTCCGGCGGCTCCCCGCCCCGCCAGGTCTGCAGCACGTCCCACAGTGCACCGATGCTGCCGTGCCCCACCGGGCCCAGGACGCGTACCGCGTCCTGGGCGCGGCTGTGCGAGTCGTGGGTCTCCAGCAGCACCCGCACGCCCGAGTCCACGGCGAGCGGGGCGATGGCCCCCAGCCGGCGTGCGGCGACGGCGTCGGCCTCCGCCGCGGGCGGATCACCGGCGCCGGGGAAGACCCGCACGTACGGCGCCCGGAGCTCGCCGGCCAGCCGCACCAGCTCCGCGAGGTCCTCCAGCACGGGGCCGTCCGGGCCGGGCGAGGCGACCCGGACGTATCCGGCGAGGCACAGCAGTTCCACGCCCGCATCGGCGAACGCCGCGGACACTCCGGCCCGTTCGCCGGGCGGGATGCCCGGGTGCACGGGTTCCTCCGGGTGCGTGCGCAGTTCGACGCCGTCGTAGCCGCAGCTCCTGGCGAGGCGTACCACGTCGGGGACGGGCAGGCCGGGGACACCGAGGGTGGAGAAAGCCAGTTTCATGGAAAGCGGCTTCCCCGCCCGGCGGTCCGGAATGCGCCCCGTACGGCAGACGGGGGTGCTAGCTTCGCGGGATGACGGCCAGGGAGTCGGCCGACGGCACGGTCCTCCGCATCGCCATGAACGGTGCGACCGGCCGGATGGGCCACCACCAGCACCTCGAACGCTCCGTCCTCGCACTGCGCGACCAGGGCGGCCTGCCACTCGCCGACGGGACGGTCCTGCAGCCCGAACCGGTGCTCGTCGGGCGTGACGCACGCAAACTGGCGACGCTCGCCCGGCAGTACGGGATCGCACAGTGGTCCTGCGACCTGGACACTGTGCTGTCCGACCCGACCATCGACATCTACTTCGACGCACAGGCCACCTGCGCCCGTGAGGACGCAGTGCGCAGGGCCATCAGCGCGGGCAAGCATGTGTACTGCGAGAAACCCGTCTCAAGTGACCACGCAGGCGCGATCCGTCTGGCCCGCCTGGCGGACGCTGCCGGCGTGCGCCACGGCGTCGTCCAGGACAAGCTCTTTCTTCCGGGGATCCGCAAGCTCAAACGGCTCGTCGACGGCGGCTTCTTCGGGCGCGTGCTCTCGGTGCGCGGGGAGTTCGGCTACTGGGTCTTCGAAGGGGACTGGCAGAGCGCCCAGCGGCCGTCGTGGAACTACCGTGCGGCGGACGGCGGCGGCATCGCCGCCGACATGTTTCCCCACTGGGAGTACGTGCTGAGGGAGCTGTTCGGCCCCGTGCGCACCGTGCAGGCGCAGTTGTCGACGCACATACCCTGCCGCTGGGACGAGCAGGGCAAGCCCTACGAGGCGACCGCCGACGACGCCGCCTATGCGGTCTTCGGCCTGGAGGGCGGAGCCGTCGCCCAGTTCAACTCCTCCTGGGCGGTGCGGGTGCACCGGGACGAGCTGCTGGAGCTCCAGGTCGACGGGACGGACGGCTCGGCCGTCGCCGGACTGCGCGGCTGCCGCGTGCAGCACCGCTCGGTCACTCCGCGGCCCGTGTGGAACCCGGACGTCCCGGCCGCCGACGCCTTCCGCGCCCAGTGGCAGGAGGTGCCGGACAACGGGGAGTTCGGCAACGCCTTCAAGACGCAATGGGAGCTGTTCCTGCGGCATGTGGCGCGGGGCGAGCCCTGGCGCTGGGACCTGTTCGCCGGGGCGCGCGGCGTGCAGCTCGCCGAACTGGGCGTGCGCTCCTCGGCCGAGGGACGCAGGCTCGACGTGCCGGAGCCGGCCCGGTGATCCGGCTGCCGGACACGACGGGGGCACTGCGCCACTACGTGCCCAGAGCCGACCCGCAGCCCGTGGCGCCGGGCCCGCCCCCGGTGTCCCGGACCGCCTTCGCCGCCGCCCACGTCGTCGCCGACCCCTTCGGCAACACCACGCCGCACGGCCCGGCAGCCCTCGACTGGGACGGCACACTCGCCTTCCGCCGGCACCTGTGGGCGCACGGCCTGGGGGTGGCGGAGGCCATGGACACCGCACAGCGCGGCATGGGTCTGGACTGGCCGGCCGCCGCCGAGCTGATCCGCCGCACGGCCGCCGAGGCGGCAGCCGTGGGCGGCCCGCTCGTCTGCGGGGCGGGCACGGACCAACTCGCCCCGCCCTACGGTTCGCTGACCCTCGCCGACGTCGTGTCGGCTTATGAGGAACAGCTGTCGGCGGTCGAGGGCGCGGGCGCCCGGGCGGTCGTGATGGCCTCCAGGGCGCTGGCAGCCGTGGCCACGACTCCGGACGACTACCGGGAGGTTTACGGCCGCCTGCTCCGTCAAACTGCTGCACCGGTCATCCTGCACTGGCTGGGCCGGATGTTCGACCCTCAGCTGAACGGCTATTGGGGCAGTACCGACCCGGACGAGGCCACCGGCACGCTGCTCGCGATCGTCGCCGAGCACGCGGACAAGGTCGACGGGGTGAAGGTGTCCCTGCTGGACGCGGAGCACGAACGGGCCCTGCGGCGCCGGCTTCCGGACGGCGTGCGCTGCTACACGGGCGACGACTTCCACTACCCGGCACTCGTCGCAGGGGACGGCGGACACCACAGCGACGCCCTTCTCGGCGTCTTCGACGCAGTGTGCCCTCTCGCGGCGCAGGCGTTGCGCTTGCTGGACGGCGGCGACCGCTCCGGCTTCCGCGCACTGCTGGATCCGACCGTTCCACTGGCGCGTCATCTGTTCGCGCCTCCGACGCGCTTCTACAAGACGGGAGTGGTGCTGCTGGCCTGGCTGTCCGGCCACCAGGCCCACTTCGCCATGGCGGGCGGCCTGCACTCCGCCCGGTCGCTGCCGCACCTCGCGCGTGCCTATGAACTCGCGGACGGGCTGGGCCTGTTCCCCGATCCGCAGCTGGCCGAGGCACGCATGGGTCGGCTGCTGGCCGTGCACGGGGTGGAGCAGTGAGCGGCATCGACCGGTTCAGCATCAACCAGCAGACCGTTCGCCAATGGTCCCTGCCCGAGCTGGTGTCCGGCTGCACGGCGGCCGGAGTACGGAACGTCGGGCTGTGGCGGGAGCCGGTGCAGGCGTACGGACTGCGGGCCGCGGCACGGCTGGTGCGGGAGGCGGGGCTGGCGGTCAGCAGCCTGTGCCGGGGCGGATTCCTGACAGCCGCCGACCCTGCGGAGCGGATCGCCGCCGTCGACGACAACCGGGCGGCGATCGAGGAGGCGGCCGTCCTCGGCACCGGAACGCTGGTGCTGGTGTGCGGCGGGCTGCCGCCGGGCAGCCGTGACCTGTACGGGGCGCGTGAGCGGATCGCCGACGCGCTGGGCGAGTTGGCACCGTACGCGGCGGCCCACGGGGTGCGGCTGGCCGTCGAGCCGCTGCACCCGCTGTTCGCGTCCGACCGCAGCGTGGTCTCCACCCTCCGCCAGGCCCTCGACCTCGCCGAGCGCTTTCCGGCGGAGCGCGTGGGGGTGGTGGCCGATGCCTACCACCTGTGGTGGGACGACACGGTGGCCGGGCAGCTGGCACGGGCGGGGGAGGGCGGACGCATCGCGGCCCTCCAGCTCGCCGACTGGGTCACGCCCCTGCCCGAGGGGGCTCTGCTGGGGCGGGGGCAGCTCGGCGACGGTGCGGTGGACCTGCGGTGGTTCCGCGAACGGACCGATGCCGCGGGCTATGCGGGCCCGGTCGAGGTGGAGATCTTCAGCCCGGCGCTGTGGGCGCGGGACGGGGCCGACGTGCTTGCGGAAGTGCTGGACCGGTATCGGACGCACGTGCTGTGAACTGGGGTTCCCCACCTTCCGTAACGGAAGTGTAACGCCTTGGATTCGCTGCAACCGTTCGCGGCTCCCGTGGGTCGTACTGTGCATCAGGCTTCCTGGGGAGGGATCCGGGGGGATTCGGAGGAAGCCGTTGCAAGGGGGGACCCGAGGGGCCCGGTCGACGGACCGGGCCCCTCGAATGCGTAAGCGGAACCGCGGATATCCCCAGCCCCGAACGCCCTGTCGGACGGCACCGGTACCGTCGGGGCATGGTGCAACTGGCAGTGGTCGAAGGGGTCCTCGAAAGGATCACCTACGCCAACGAGGAGAACGGCTACACGGTCGCCCGCGTCGACACCGGCCGCGGCAGCGGCGACCTCCTCACCGTGGTCGGCTCGTTGCTCGGCGCGCAGCCGGGCGAGTCGCTCCGGCTGGAGGGCCGCTGGGGCTCCCATCCGCAGTACGGCCGCCAGTTCACCGTGGAGAACTACACCACGGTCCTCCCCGCCACGATCCAGGGCATCCGCCGCTACCTGGGCTCCGGCCTGATCAAGGGCGTGGGCCCGCGCATCGCGGACCGGGTCACGAGTCACTTCGGCACGGACACCCTGGACATCATCGAGAAGGAGCCCGCGCGCCTGATCGAGGTCCCCGGCCTGGGCCCCAAGCGCACCCGCTCCATCGGCGCCGCCTGGGAGGAGCAGAAGGCCATCAAGGAGGTCATGCTCTTCCTCCAGTGTGTCGGCGTCTCCACGTCCATCGCCGTGCGCATCTACAAGAAATACGGCGACGCCTCGATCTCCGTCACGCGCAACCAGCCCTACCGGCTGGCCGCCGACGTCTGGGGCATCGGCTTCCTGACCGCCGACCGCATCGCCCAGTCCGTCGGCATCCCGCACGACAGTCCCGACCGCGTCAAGGCGGGCCTGCAGTACGCCCTCTCCCAGTCCACCGACCAGGGTCACTGCTTCCTGCCCGAGGAGCAACTGATCGCGGACGCCGTGAAGTTGCTCCAGGTCGACACCGGCCTCGTCATCGACTGCCTCGCCGACCTGGCCTCGGACGAGCACAGCGAGGACGGCGCGGGCGTGGTCCGCGAGAGCGTCCCCGGCCCGGACGGCGGCGAGCCCGTCACGGCCGTGTACCTCGTGCCGTTCCACCGCGCCGAGCTGTCGCTGGCCGGCCAGGTCGCGCGCCTGCTGCGCACCGAGGAGGACAGGCTCCCGGCCTTCCAGGACGTCGACTGGGAGCGGGCGTTGGCCTGGCTGTCCGGGCGCACGGGCGCGGAGCTCGCCGCCGAGCAGCAGCAGGCGGTCCGGCTCGCGCTGACCAGCAAGGTCGCGGTCCTCACCGGCGGCCCGGGGTGCGGCAAGTCCTTCACCGTGCGCTCGGTGGTGGAGCTGGCGCGCGCCAAGCAGGCCAAGGTGGTGCTCGCCGCCCCGACCGGACGGGCCGCCAAGCGGCTGTCCGAGCTGACCGGTGCCGAGGCCTCGACCGTCCACCGGCTGCTGGAGCTCAAGCCCGGCGGTGACGCGGCGTACGACCGGGACCGGCCGCTGGACGCCGACCTGGTGGTGGTCGACGAGGCGTCCATGCTCGACCTGTTGCTGGCCAACAAGCTCGTCAAGGCCGTTCCGCCGGGCGCCCACCTGCTGTTCGTCGGGGATGTGGACCAACTCCCGTCCGTCGGCGCGGGCGAGGTGCTGCGCGACCTGCTGGCCGACGGCAGTCCCGTCCCCGCCGTGCGGCTCACACGGATCTTCCGGCAGGCGCAGCAGTCCGGCGTGGTGACCAACGCACACCGCATCAATTCCGGGGTGCCGCCCATCACTCAGGGGCTGGCGGACTTCTACCTCTTCGCCGAGGAGGACACCGACGAGGCGGGCCGGCTGACGGTGGACGTGGCCGCCCGGCGCATCCCCGCGAAGTTCGGGCTCGACCCGCGCCGGGACGTCCAGGTGCTGGCCCCCATGCACCGCGGCCCGGCCGGCGCCGGCACGCTCAACGGCCTGCTCCAGCAGGCCGTCACCCCCGCCCGCCCCGATCTGCCCGAACGCCGCTTCGGCGGGCGGGTCTTCCGCGTCGGCGACAAGGTCACCCAGATCCGCAACAACTACGAGAAGGGGCGGAACGGCGTCTTCAACGGGACGGTGGGCGTGGTCACGGCACTGGACGAGGTGGAGCAGAAGCTGACCGTGCGCACCGACGAGGAGGAGGACGTCGACTACGACTTCGACGAGCTCGACGAACTCGCCCACGCCTACGCGGTGACGATCCATCGCTCGCAGGGCAGCGAGTACCCGGCGGTGGTGATCCCGGTCACCATGGGTGCCTGGATGATGCTCCAGCGTAATCTCCTCTATACAGCGGTCACCAGGGCGAAGAAACTGGTGGTACTGGTGGGCTCCCGGAGAGCCCTGGGCCAGGCGGTGCGCACCGTTTCGGCGGGAAGGCGCTGTACCGCCCTCGACCACCGGCTCTTCACAAGCGGAGGAGGTGGTGTTCGTCTCTGATCAGAACGGTTTACCAATCAGGGCGAAGGGGGCAGGATGGGCGGGTTGGACGGCACTCAGTGCCGTTCTTGGGCCCTATGGCCGACCCCGAGTGCACGTACATCGTCCAAATGGGGGAAGGTAGGGGTAGTCAGGGCACCTCGAAGAAGAGGCACAACGTCGGTGAGGGATGACGTGAGCGAGAACTCTGTAGTACTGCGGTACGGCGACGGCGAATACACCTACCCGGTGGTCGAGAGCACCGTCGGCGACAAGGGCTTCGACATCGGCAAGCTCCGCGCCCAGACCGGTCTGGTGACCCTTGACTCCGGCTACGGCAACACTGCCGCCTATAAATCCGCGATCACCTACCTCGACGGCGAGCAGGGCATCCTCCGCTACCGCGGTTACCCGATCGAGCAGCTGGCCGAGCGCAGCTCGTTCCTCGAGACGGCGTTCCTGCTGATCAACGGCGAGCTGCCGACCGTCGACGAGCTGGCGGCCTTCAAGCAGGAGATCACCCAGCACACCCTGCTGCACGAGGACGTCAAGCGGTTCTTCGACGGCTTCCCGCGCGACGCCCACCCGATGGCCATGCTGTCCTCGGTGGTCAGTGCGCTGTCGACCTTCTACCAGGACAGCCACAACCCGTTCGACGAGAAGCAGCGTCACCTGTCCACGATCCGGCTGCTCGCCAAGCTGCCGACGATCGCGGCCTACGCCTACAAGAAGTCGATCGGCCACCCGGTCGTCTACCCGCGCAACGACCTCGGCTACGTCGAGAACTTCCTGCGCATGACGTTCTCCGTGCCGGCCGCCGAGTTCGAGCTGGACCCGGTCGTCGTCAACGCGCTCGACAAGCTGCTGATCCTGCACGCGGACCATGAGCAGAACTGCTCGACCTCGACCGTGCGCCTGGTCGGCTCCTCGCAGGCCAACCTCTTCGCGTCGATCTCCGCCGGCATCAACGCCCTGTGGGGCCCGCTGCACGGCGGCGCCAACCAGGCCGTGCTGGAGATGCTGGAGTCCATCGCCGCCTCCGGCGGTGACGTCGACGCCTTCATCCGCAAGGTGAAGAACAAGGAGGACGGCGTCCGCCTGATGGGCTTCGGGCACCGCGTCTACAAGAGCTTCGACCCCCGGGCGAAGATCATCAAGGCTGCGGCGCACGACGTCCTCTCCGCCCTCGGCAAGAGCGACGAGCTGCTGGACATCGCGCTCAAGCTTGAGGAGCACGCGCTCAGCGACGACTACTTCGTCTCGCGCAACCTCTACCCGAACGTGGACTTCTACACCGGTCTCATCTACCGGGCCATGGGCTTCCCGTCCGAGATGTTCACCGTGCTCTTCGCGCTCGGCCGGCTCCCCGGCTGGATCGCCCAGTGGCACGAGATGATCAAGGAGCCGGGCTCCCGCATCGGCCGTCCGCGCCAGATCTACACGGGCGTCGTCCAGCGCGACTTCGTCCCGGTGGAAGAGCGCTGACCCGGCTCCACGCCTGAGCAGAGCATCTGAGCAGGAAAGCAGAGAAAAAGCGCCCCGCGTCCGATCCCCCCACGGGTCGGAGCGGGGCGCTTTTCCGTAACCCCGGCCCGGATTCCCCCCACGGGATCCGTCCGGGAGCCTCGGTACGCCTGGGCTCACGCCTGCGCGATCTGCCGGAACACGTACGGACGGGAGGGCCGCTCAAAGCTCCCCGGGTACGTGCCCCGGCCACGCGTGGCCGGTACCGTCCCCCAAGACGATCCAGCACTGCCCGGTTAGACCCGCGACCCCCGGTAATGGTTACCTCTAAATCGATGTGATCTAGGTCTCTTGCCATAAGGGGACGTAAAAGGGCAAGGGGTTGATCGTGCAGATTTCGTGAAGGATCCGGCCTTAGCGGGGTCGGCTGCCGGGCGGGGCCGGGCGGGGGCGCGTCCGGAATCAGACGCGGCCGACGAGCTCGTAGCCCGCCTCGTCGACGGCGGTGCGGATCGCCTCGTCGTCCAGCGGGGCGGCGGCGGTGACGGTGACCAGTCCGGTGGCCGCGGCGGCCTCGACCGTGGTGATGCCGTCGAGGGCCGAGATCTCGCTCTTGACCGCGGACTCGCAGTGGCCGCAGGTCATGCCGGTCACCTTGTAGGTGGTGGTGCTCATGGCGTTCTCCTCATCGGGGCATCGGGTGTCTCGTACCGTCTCGCGGCGGACAACACCTTACCCCCTGGGGGTATTTCGTCCCAGGGGGTGTGAGGTGACAGGTGATCAGGTCCGCAGCCCGCGCCGGGGGCGGTTGCCGGGCCGGGAGGCCACCCAGGAGCGGATCGTGTCGGCGAACCAGTACGGTTTGCCGCCCTCGGTGAGGTCCGGGGCGGGCATCACCCCGTGTTTCCGGTACGAGCGCACGGTGTCGGTCTGCACGCCGATGTGTGCTGCGATCTCCTTGTAGGACCAGAGCCGACGGTCGGTCATCTCTCGCGCCTCTCCGCAGCGCCGCAGCCACGGAGGGGGGTTCCGTCGGGGGACTGCGGCGCGGCCTTTCGGTCCCTCAGAGCCTGGCCCCGGATGGCGACGCAGAGTGACCGTGCGCGTGCGGCAGTTGCCCGGCTGTGACGCAGGGCGTGCGGGCGTGTGACGTCCGTTACGGAGGTGTGACTGTCAGTGGATGCCCGCGGCGGCGGCCGCCTCGGTCACCCGCACCGGCCGGTTCTCGCGCCGGGAGAGCTCGCAGGCCTCCGCCACCAGCAGCGCCCGCAGCCCCTCCGCGCCGGGACACGGGCTCGCGCCGCCCCGGGCCACCGCCCCGGCGAACGCGGCCAGCTCGGCGCGATAGGCGCCCTCGAAGCGCTCCAGGAAGCCCGGCCACGGCCGCGCCGGTGCCGCCGGACCGCCCGGCTCGGCGGAGGTCACGGGCGTCCGGCCGTCCAGCCCGACGGCCCACTGGTCGAGCTCCCCGGACAGTTCCATCCGCACGTCGTACCCCGCACCGTTGCAGCGCGTCGCGGTCGCGGTGACGAGCGTGCCGTCGTCCAGCGTGAGCAGCGCGGCAGCGGTGTCCACGTCGCCGGCCTCGCGGAACATGGCCGCGCCCGCGTCCGAGCCCCGCGCGAACACCTCCACCACCTCGCGCCCCGTCAGCCAGCGCACGGCGTCGAAGTCGTGCACCATGCAGTCGCGCACGAGCCCGCCCGACAGCGGCAGGAACTCCGCGGGCGGGGGAGCGGCGTCGGAGGTGACGGCCCGGATGGTGTGCACCCGCCCGAGCCGGCCGCTGCGCAGCGCCTCGCGGGCCGCCCGGTACCCGGCGTCGAAGCGCCGCTGGAAGCCGATCTGCAGCAGCGTGCCCGCCGCCGACACCTCCCGCAGCGCGGCCGCCGTGCCCGCCACGTCCAGGGCGACGGGCTTCTCGCAGAAGGCCGGCAGGCCGGCCCGCGCGGCCCGGGTGATCAGAGCGGCGTGCGAGGCGGTCGTGGTGGCGATGACGACGGCGTCGACGCCGGAGGCGAACACGTCGTCGACGGCGGGGACGGGGCGCACCCGCGCGCCGCCCAGCCGCGCGGCCAGCTCCGCGGCCCGTCCCGCGTCCGCGTCCCCGACCAGCAGCTCGTCCACCTCGTCCAGCGCGGCCAGCACCGCCGCGTGGAACGAGCCGATCCGCCCCGCGCCCAGCAGCCCGACCCGCAGGCTCACCGGTACAGCTCCGGCCGCTCGGCCAGCAGCACGGGCGTGCGCCCGCCCGTGTCCTGGGCCCGCACGCCCGCCGCGCAGACGGCGGCGGCCGCGTACCCGTCCCAGGCGCTCGGGCCCGTGGTCTCCCCGCGCCGGGTGGCGTCCACCCAGGCCTGCACCTCGCGGTCGTACGCGTCCCGGAAGCGCTCGACGAAGTCCTGCGCGATCGCCCCGCCCCAGCGCCCGCCCGCGTCCACCGACAGCCCGTGCGCCTCGCCGATCCGCGCCGTGCCGCGTTCGCCGACCGCCTCGCAGCGCACCTGGTAGCCGAAGCCGCAGTTGACGAAGATCTCGACGTCGACGACGGCACCGCCCGCGGTCTCGAAGAGGACCAGCTGGGGATCGCTCAGCCCGGCGGGCGCCGCCGCGGTGGGTGCGGGCCGCAGCACCTGCACCGCGGTGACCTCCTGGCCCAGCAGCCAGCGGGTCACGTCGATCTCGTGGACGACCGAGTCGTTGATCATCATCGAGCCCGTGAAACCCGGCGGCGTCGCGACGTTGCGATGGGTGCAGTGCAGCATCAGCGGCCGCCCGATCCCGCCCCCGTCCAGCAACTCCTTGAGCTGCCGGTACTCGGCGTCGTACCGCCGCATGAACCCCACCTGTACCAGCCGCCTGCCCAGCCGCGCCTCCGCCTCCACCACGCGCAGGGCGGACTCCGCGTCCGGGGTGAGCGGCTTCTCGCACAGGACGGGCAGGCCGCGGGCGAACGCCTCCAGCAGCGCCGCCTCGTGGGCCGGCCCGGGCGAGGCGATCAGCACGGCGTCCACCTCGGAAGAGGCCATCGCGGCTGCGGGGTCGGTGTGGGCGGTGCAGCCCTCGATGCGGTCGGCGGCCGCCTTGGCGCGGTCGCCGTCGATGTCCACGACAGCGGCCACCCGCGCCCCGCTGATGACCTCGTCGATGCGCCGGACGTGGTCCGATCCCATCCGGCCGGTGCCGATCACGGCGACGCCGAGCGGTGCGTGCTGATACGTCATGACTTTTCCTCGTACGTCGTTGTACGTCGTTGTGCGTCGTCTACGTCGGTGGAACGGGATCGTGCCGATCGTGCGTCACGCGCCGCACGAGCGCAGGAAGGCGCGCGTGCGGCGGGCGATGGGCAGCGGCTGCTCGGGCGGACACGGGTACATGTCCTGCTCGACGATGGCGAAGAGGTCGACCCCCAGCCCCTGCGCGGCGGCCAGGACGGGCTCCAGCTCCGGTACGCCGCGCGGCGGTTCGCACATCACGCCCTGCCGCACCGCGGGCCCGAAGGGCGTGCCGTCCCGGACGACGCCCGCGAGGACGTCGGGGTCCACCTGCTTGAGGTGCAGGTAGCCGATGCGCTCGCCGTAGGCCTCGATGAGTTTGACGCTGTCGCCGCCGCAGTAGGCGTAGTGCCCGGTGTCCAGGCAGAGGTTGACGAGACCGGGGTCGGTGGCGTCCAGGAAGCGGGCGACGTGCGCCTCGGTGTCGATGTGGGTGTCGGCGTGCGGGTGGACGGCGATGCCGAGCCCGAAGGCCTCGCGGACCTCGCGGGCGAGGCGCTCCGTGCCGGAGGCGAGGTGACGCCACTGCTCGGGCGTCAGCTCGGGCTCCTCGATCAGCTCGGCGGTCTTGTCGTCGCGCCAGAAGGAGGGGATGACGACGAGGTGTTCCGCGCCCATGGCCCGGGTCAGCGCCGCGACCCGGGCGACCTGCTCCCAGGTCTCCTCCCAGACGGCGGGGCCCCGGTGCAGGGCGGTGAAGACCGTGCCGGCCGAGACGTTGAGGCCGCGCCGGGCGACTTCCTCGCGCAGCCGGCCGGGGTCGGTCGGCAGATAGCCGTACGGGCCGAGTTCGATCCACTCGTACCCGGCTTCGGCCACTTCGTCCAGGAAGCGCCGCCAGGGGGTCTGGACCGGGTCGTCGGCGAACCAGACCCCCCAGGAGTCCGGCGCCGACCCGACACGGATCCGGTCGAGCGCGGGCGTGGCGGGCGAGGGGGAGTGGGCAGCGGACATCCGGCGGCGCTCCTCTCGGGGGTTGCCCGTAGCCTCCTCGCAGGGTGCACGGGTGTCAAGAGTTCGTCCGGACATACGGACGTCACGTCAAGGACGCCTGATGACGTCTATATGTAAGGACAAATGCTTGACGCGGTGCGGAGCGGGGCGCAACGATGACCTCCATGAGTGCGCAGCCGCACGGGCCGGACGGCCCGAACGATCCGCTCCCGTACGCGCCTTGCGGGCCCGGCGAGGCCGGTGAGGTCGGTGAGCCCCATGAGCTGATCACCATGGGCAGGCTCGGCGTGGACCTCTACCCGCTCCGGACGGGCGTGCCGCTGGCGCAGGTCGGGACGTTCGGGAGGTTCCTCGGCGGATCGGCGGCCAACGTCGCGGTCGCCGCTGCCCGGCTGGGCCGCCGCACGGCCCTGATCAGCCGCACCGGCGACGACCCCTTCGGGCAGTATCTCCACGAGGCCCTGCGGGACTTCGGCGTCGACGACCGCTGGGTGACCCCCGTCGCCGCGTACCCCACCCCGCTCACCTTCTGCGAGATCTTCCCGCCGGACGACTTCCCGCTCTACTTCTACCGCCGCCCCAAGGCCCCCGACCTGGAGATCCGCACCCCCGAGCTGGACCTGGACGCGATCCGCGCCGCGCGGATCTTCTGGGTGACGGGAACGGGCCTGAGCGAGGAGCCCAGCCGCAGCGCGACGCTCGCCGCGCTGGAGGCCCGCGGCCGGCGCGGGACCACGGTCTTCGACCTCGACTGGCGCCCGATGTTCTGGCAGGAACCGGCGGCGGCCCGTCGGCAGTACGCACGCGCACTCGCCCACGCGACGGTCGCCGTCGGCAACGCCGAGGAGTGCGAGATCGCCACGGGCGAACGAGAACCGCACGCCGCGGCACGGGCGTTGCTCGCGGCAGGGGTCGAGCTCGCCGTCGTCAAACAGGGCCCGAAGGGTGTCCTCGCCGTGCACCGGGACGGCACGACGGCGGAGGTGCCGCCGGTACGGGTCGAGGTCGTCAACGGCCTGGGCGCGGGCGATGCGTTCGGCGGCGCCCTGTGTCACGGGCTGCTCGCCGGCTGGGACCTGGGGCGCACGGTGCGCTACGCCAACGCGGCCGGGGCGCTGGTCGCTTCGCGGCTCGCCTGCTCGTCCGCCATGCCGGCCCCCGGGGAGATCGCGGAACTGCTCGGGGCCGGAGGTGCGGCATGAGTGCCGCGGTACGGATCCCGGACCTGGTGGCGGTGCGGAGCCGTCACCCCGAGGCGATCGCGGAGGCCGCGGCGCGCCGGGTGCGCCGCCCGCTGATCGGCGACAGCGGCCGGCTGATGATCATCGCGGCCGACCACACGGCACGCGGCGCACTGGACGTCGGAGGCCGCGCCCTCGCCATGGCCAACCGCGCCGATCTGCTGGAGCGGCTGTGCCTCGCCCTGTCCCGCCCCGGCGTCGACGGGGTGCTGGCCACGTCCGACATCCTCGACGACCTGCTGCTGCTCGGCGCGCTGGAGAACAAGGTCGTCATGGGTTCGATGAACCGCGGCGGACTGCTGGGCGCCTCCTTCGAGATGGACGACCGCTTCACCGGCCCGCGGGCCGAGGACCTGCGCCAACGCGGCTTCGATGCAGGCAAGTTGCTCCTGCGCATCGACTACGACGACCCGGGTTCGCTGGCCACGATGGAGTCGGCGGCACGGGCGATCGACGAGATGGCGGAGCGGCGGCTGCCGGTCTTCGTCGAACCGTTCCTCTCCCGGAGGGCCGGCGGGAAGGTCCGCAACGACCTGGGGGCGGAGGCGGTCACGAAGTCGATCACCATTGCGTCCGGGCTCGGAGCGACGTCGGCGTACACATGGCTCAAGGTGCCGGTGACGGACGACGTCGCCGACATGGCCCGGGTGATGGAGGCGACGACGCTGCCGTCGGTCCTGCTGGGCGGCGACGTCGGCGACGACCAGGACGCGGCGTACGAACGCTGGCGCGCGGCGTTGCAACTGCCAACAGTACGGGGGCTGGTGGTGGGGAGAGCCCTGCTGTACCCCGCGGACGGGGACGTGGCGGGGGCGGTGGACACGGCGGTGGGGTTGTTGTGAGGGACCGGGGCCCAACTCCCGCCGCAACGGCGAGCAACCACAAACACAGGAGTCCGGCGGTGCCAAACGTGATCAGCCACAACCTCGAACACTGCACCCTCCGTACCCTCACCCTCCTCGCCGGCGAAGCCCACACCTTCGCCACCGCCGACCACGAATGGATCGTCCTCCCCCTCAGCGGCAGCTGCACCGTCACCACCACCGAAGGCGACCGCTTCCCACTCCACGGACGTGAAAGCGTCTTCACGGCCGTCACCGACTTCGCCTACGTCCCCCGCGACACCACGGTCACCGTCACCTCCCCGGCCGGAGGCCGTTTCGCCGCAGCCGGCGCCCGTTGCGAGAACCGTCTCCCCGCCCGCCACGGTGCAGCCGACACCGTCCCCATCGAGCTCCGCGGCAGCGGAACCTGCTCCCGCCAGGTCAACAACTTCGCCGCCGCGAACGTCTTCCCCTGCGACCGGCTCATCGCCGTCGAAGTCCTCACCCCCGGCGGCAACTGGTCCTCCTACCCGCCCCACAAACACGACGAGTACCACCCGGGCGAGGAGTCCCAACTCGAGGAGATCTACTACTTCGAGATCGCCGACGGGCCCACCGGCACCCCGGGCCTCGGCTACCAGCGGGTCTCGCCCTCCCGCCCCGGCGGAACCGAGGTCCTCGCCGAAGTCCGCACCGGCGACGCCGTCCTGATCCCCGACGGCTGGCACGGCCCGTCCATCGCGGCCCCCGGCCACGACATGTACTACCTCAACGTCATGGCAGGCCCCCGCGCCGAGCGCGAGTGGCTGATCCGCGACCACCCCGACCACACCTGGATCCGCTCCACCTGGCCGGACCAGAGGACGGACCCCAGGCTCCCCTTCTACTCCCCTCATTCCCCGGAAGGCCGAGGACGCGCATGACGACGAAGCCCCGCCGCCTCACCGTCGCCCAGGCGCTGGTGGAGTTCCTCGCCCACCAGTACACCGAGCGCGACGGCCGTCGCCGGCGCCTGATCACCGCCTGCTGGGGGATCTTCGGTCACGGCAACGTCGCCGGCATCGGCCAGGCCCTGCTGGAGACCGGCGACGCGCTGCCCTTCCACCAGGGCCGCAACGAACAGGCCATGGTCCACGCCGCCGTCGGCTACGCCCGCCAGTGCGACCGGCTCTCCGCGCACGCGGTCACCACCTCCATCGGGCCCGGCGCCACCAACCTTGTCACCGGCGCCGCCCTCGCCACCGTCAACCGCATCCCCGTGCTCCTCCTGCCCGGCGACACCTTCGCCACCCGCCCCGCCGACCCGGTGCTCCAGCAGCTCGAACACCCCGCCGCGGGCGACGTGTCGGTCAACGACTGCCTCCGCCCGGTCTCCCGGTACTTCGACCGCATCGTGCGCCCCGAGGCGCTGATCCCCGCCGCCCTCCAGGCCATGCGCGTCCTGGCCGACCCCGTCGAGACCGGCGCCGTCACCCTCGCGCTCCCGCAGGACGTGCAGGCCGAGGCGTACGACTGGCCGGAGGAGTTCTTCGCCGACCGCGTCTGGCACGTCCGCCGTCCCGCCCCCGACCCGGCCGAACTCGCCGCCGCAGCACGGGCGGTGCGGCAGGCCCGCCGCCCGCTGCTGATCGCGGGCGGCGGCGCGGTCCACAGCGAGGCCGAGGAAGCACTGCGCACCTTTGCCGATGCAACCGGCATCCCCGTCGCCTCCACCCAGGCCGGCAAGGGCGCCCTGCACCATGCCCACCCCGCGGACGTCGGCGGCATCGGCCACACCGGCACGGCCGTGGCCAACGCCCTGGCCCGCACCGCGGACGTCGTCATCGGTGTCGGCACCCGCTACAGCGACTTCACCACCGCCTCCGCAACTCTCTTCGCCGACCCGGACGTTCGCTTCGTCAACCTCAACATCGCTGCTTTCGACGCCCACAAGCAGTCCGCCCTGCCCCTGGTCGCCGACGCCCGTACCGGCCTCGAAGCCCTGACCGCGGCCCTGTCCGGCCACCGCGTCGCCGACGACTACGTCAGCGCGTACACCGCCGGCAAGGCCGAGTGGGAGGCGGCCGTCGACCGCGCGTACTCCCGCCGCCCCGACGGCGACGGCACCCGCCCCACCCAGGCCCAGGTCATCGGCGCCCTGCAGGCCGTCACCGGCGACGACGACATCGTCATCAACGCCGCCGGCTCCCTCCCCGGCGACCTGCACAAGCTGTGGCGCGCCCGCTCCCGGCGCCAGTACCACCTGGAGTACGGCTACTCCTGCATGGGCTACGAGATCTCCGCGGCGATCGGCGTGCGCCTGGCCGCGCCCGACCGGCCGGTGTGGGCGCTGGTCGGCGACGGCACGTACCTGATGATGCCGACCGAGCTGGTCACGGCCGTGCAGGAGGGGATCGCCATCAAGGTCGTCCTGCTGCAGAACCACGGCTACGCCTCCATCGGCGGCCTCTCGGAGGCCGTCGGCGGCGAGCGCTTCGGCACGGCCTACCGCTTCCGCGCCCCCGACGGCTCGTACACCGGCGACCCACTCCCCGTCGACCTCGCGGCCAACGCCGCCTCGCTCGGGATGACGGTCCTGCGCGCCGGAACGGTCGCGGAACTGCGCGCCGCGCTGGCCGAGGCGCGCGCCGCGGACCGTCCCACATGTGTCTATGTGGAGACCGAAACAGCCGACACAGTGTCCGGCGCGCCCCCCGCACAGGCGTGGTGGGATGTGCCTGTCGCCGAGACCGCGACCCGCCCCGCGGCCGTCCGGGCCCGGGAGGAGTACGAGCGCAACGCCGCCGCCCGTCACCGCTACCTTGGAACGTGAGAGAGGCGCACGTCATGAAGACCGTCAACCACTGGATCGGTGGCAAGGCCGTCGAGGGCACCTCGGGCGCCTACGGGCCGGTCACGGACCCCGCGACCGGTGTGCAGACCACCCGGGTCGCCTTCGCCTCGGCCGCCGAGGTGGACGCCGCGGTTGCGGCCGCGAAGGCCGCGTTCGCGACGTGGGGCACCTCCTCGCTCGCCACCCGTACCTCCGTCCTGTTCGCCTACCGCGCGCTGCTGGACCGGAACCGCGAGGAGATCGCCCGGCTGATCACTGCCGAACACGGCAAGGTGCACACCGATGCGCTCGGCGAGGTCGCCCGCGGTCTGGAGATCGTGGAACTGGCCTGCGGGATCACCACCCAGCTCAAGGGCGAGCTGTCCACCCAGGTCTCCAGCCGCGTGGACGTGGCCGCCATCCGCCAGCCGCTGGGCGTCGTCGCGGGCATCACGCCCTTCAACTTCCCGGCCATGGTGCCGCTGTGGATGTTCCCGCTCGCCATCGCGTGTGGCAACACCTTCGTCCTCAAGCCGAGCGAGAAGGACCCGTCGGCGGCCCTCCTGCTCGCCGAACTGGCGGCGGAGGCCGGGCTTCCGGACGGCGTCCTCAACGTCGTCAACGGCGACCGGACGGCCGTCGACCGGATCCTCGAACACCCGGACATCGCCGCCGTCTCCTTCGTCGGCTCCACCCCCATCGCCCGCCACATCCACACCACCGCCTCCGCCAACGGCAAGCGCGTCCAAGCGCTGGGCGGCGCCAAGAACCACATGCTGGTGCTCCCCGACGCCGATCTCGACGCGGCCGCGGACGCCGCCGTCTCGGCGGCCTACGGCTCCGCGGGCGAGCGCTGCATGGCGATCTCGGCGGTCGTGGCCGTGGGCGACACCGGCGACAAGCTCGTCGCGAAGATCCGCGAGCGCGCCGAGAAGATCAAGATCGGTCCCGGCGACGACCCGGCCTCCGAGATGGGCCCGCTGATCACCAAGGCCCACCGCGACAAGGTCGCCTCGTACGTGCAGGGCGCCGCCGCCCAGGGCGCCGAGGTCGTCCTCGACGGCACGGGCTTCACGGTCGAGGGCCACGAGGGCGGCCACTGGATCGGCCTGTCCCTGCTGGACAAGGTGCCGGTGGACGCCGACGCCTACCGCGACGAGATCTTCGGCCCCGTGCTGTGCGTGCTGCGCGCCGAGACGTACGAGGAGGGCGTGGCCCTCATCAACGCCTCGCCCTGGGGCAACGGCACCGCCGTCTTCACCCGCGACGGCGGCGCGGCCCGCCGCTTCCAACTGGAGGTCCAGGCAGGCATGGTGGGCGTCAACGTCCCCATCCCGGTCCCGGTCGGCTACCACTCCTTCGGTGGCTGGAAGGACTCCCTCTTCGGCGACCACCACATCTACGGCAACGACGGCGTGCACTTCTACACGCGCGGCAAGGTCGTGACGACGAGGTGGCCGGACCCGGAGGACGGCGGGGTGGACTTGGGGTTCCCGAGCCATCGGTAGCGCTCCGCGCGGGGTGCGCCGTTTGTCGCGGCTCCGCCGGGCGGGCTGAAATCAGCCCGTCCGGCGATTGAGGACGAGCGGCGAAGCCGCGACAAGGGGGGTTCGGGGGGCGAAGCCCCCTGAGAAACGGTGAAAGGGCGGGACCGGGGCATCCCCTCCTACCAGTCGAACCCCGCCTCGTACGTGACCTCCGCCAGCGACCGCTGCCCCACCACACTCGGGTGGAAGTAGTCGGCCGAGCTGACGTCGGCCGCGGAGAAGCGGTGGTCGAAGACCGCATCCCCGTCATAGCGGCACCCCGCATCCTCCCCGCACACCTTCTCCAGCGCCGCGTTGTAGTCCATCACCCGCTCCCGCACCCGCTCCCTGCGCCCTGCATCCCCCGCGGCGAGAGACGTGGGGTCGGCCAGCAACGCCTGGCACACCCCACCCTCCTTCCACGCCTTGACCGCCGCCGGGTTGCCCTTCCCCAGTTCCCACACCCGGAGGGGATCCGGCACGCTCGCGACGAACACCGACGCATCAGGGGCTCCGGACCGCAGGGTCCGCAGCGCCGCCCGGATCCGGCTCTCGAACGAACCGACCGAGGTCATCTGCGCCTCGGACGCCGCGCAGGCGTCACCCCCGCCGATCATGATCGTGACGTAGTCGATCCCGCCCTCCGCGACGGCGGCCCGCGCCTGCTGTCCGAGGTCGGCGGACGTGGCCCCGGCCCGGGCCTCGTTGTAGGGGAGCACCTCGGGGTTGAGCTCCTTGATGCGCGAGTAGTGGCTGCCGACGGCCGGATTGGCGCCCGCGGACCACGAGTTCCGGGCGCACAGCGTGCCGCCGCCCACCGTGCACGAGTTGACGGCGCGGGTCAGCGAGTCGCCCAGTGCGGCCATCCGCGTCGGAATGGGCGGGGTGGCGTGGGCGGTACCGGCAGTGGCGGCCAGCAGCGCCGTCGCGGTGGTGGCGCACACGGCCGTTCGGCGGAACCTCATCGCGGATCTCCTCCTCTGCACGCGCAGGTGTGACGGTCACACCCGTCTGCCTCTGCCCGTGGGGGGAGCACCGTGGGGAGTCTGGAACGTCCGTGATCGCCGGTCAAGACCGTCAAATCGCCAAGAGCGCGCCAAATCGGCGGGCCGCTCTCCGCTTATCGTTCGCCAGGACACTACTCTCAGCCATATGACCTGGTCGAGCGCCCTGAAAGACACCGCCCGGGCCGGGCTGACGGTCGAGCGGACCACGCTCGAACCCCTTGTCGCGGTCCGCGGCGCCTGCGGTGTCGCGATCGTCATCGGCGTCCTGCTGGGCTTCGGCTCGCCCGCGCTCGCCGTCTCCTCCGCCTTCGGAGCCTTCGCCTCCGGTCTCGCCACGTTCCAGCGCAGCTGGCGGCCGCGGCCCATCCTGGCCCTCGCGGTCGCAGCAGGCCTCGGCGTCAGTACGTTCCTGGGCTACCTGGCCGCCTTCAACCACGTCGTGTTCGTCACGCTGCTGGCCGTCTGGACCCTGCTCGCCGGCATGGCCTGGGCCATCGGGCCCGTCTCCGGCCTCATCGCCACCCAGACGGTGGCGGTCATGCTCGTCACGGTCACCCTGCCCACCTCCGTCGCCGGTGCCGCGCAGCACGGCGCGCTGATCGTCTTCGGCGGTCTGGTCCAGGCCGCGCTCATCGTCCTGTTGCCCATCCGCCCCTGGGGCCGGCAGCGCGACGTGCTCGCCGACGCGCTGGCCGCCGAGGCCGACTACGCCCGCAGGCTGCGGCACGACCCCGTGGCCCCCTTCGACCCCCAGCCCCTGATGGACGCCCGGCACGCCGCCGAGCTGACGCCCAGCCAGGCGCGCAGCCGCCCGCGTCAGCTGGCCGGCCCGCGCGGCGTCGCCGAACGGCTGCGCCCCGTGCTCGCCGCCCTCGCCGACCCCGTCCTCGGCGCACCCCCCGAGGGCCCCCAACGCGACCGCGCCCGCGAACTGCTGGGCGCCGCCGCAAGCGTCCTCGACGCCGTCGCCCGCGCCATCCGCACCGGAAAACCGGTACGGCTCTCGCCGGAGACCATGGCCACGCTGGAGGTCCCGGCCGACGGGCCCAGGCTGGACGGCGCCGCCCGCCGGTCCGCGCTCCGCCTGATGGCCCTCCTCGCGGACGTGGTCGAGGCCAGCGACGAGCCCGTGAAGCCCACCCGGCCCACCACCCCGGAGGAGCGCCGCCACCTGCTGCGCCCCACCGTCCCCCGGCTCTTCCCCGTCGCCCTGCGCGCCCTGAGGCGCGAGGCCCGCTGGTCGTCCGCCATCGGCCGGCACGCGGTCCGCGTCTCGGCGGTCGCCTGCGCCGGCTACGTCGTCGGCACCGCCCTCCCGCTCGGGCACGGCTACTGGGCGCCGATGACCTCGGTGATGGTGATGCGCCCGGACTTCGCCCAGACCTACCAGCGCGGCATCGCCCGCTTCGCCGGAACCCTCGTCGGCGTCTTCATCGGCGGCGGGATCGCGGTCCTCACCCACCCCGGCCTGTACGTCTGCGCCGGGCTGTCGGTGCTGTGCGTGGGGCTGCTGTATCTGCTGATGCAGAGCGGCTACTTCGTGGTGTCGGCGTGCATCGGCGCCTATGTCGTCTTCCTGCTGGGCATCGTCGGCGAGGCATGGTCGCAGACGGTCCAGGAGCGGCTGGCCCTGACGCTGCTGGGCGGGCTGCTGGCGATGGCCGCGTACGCGCTCTTCCCCGTCTGGGAGACGGCGAAGCTGCGCGACCGCCTCGGCGACTGGCTGCGCACCACCGGCGACTACACGCTCGCCGTCCTCGCCGTCCACGCCCGCCCGGCCGAGCGGCGACCGCGTCGCGTGCGCGAGGCCCTCCTCGACTGCCGCGCCGCCCGCCTGGAATGGGACGAGGCCGCGGCCCGCGCCCAGAAGGAACCGGTCCGCCACCGCGGCATCTCCCGCAGCGCCGAGCGCGCGTCCGAGGCGGCCCTGATCACGATGGGCCGCGTGACCATGCTGATGGAGGCCCACCTCCCGGACCGCGACGCGGCCCCCTCCCCGGCAGCGGAGAAGTTCGCCACGACCCTGCGCGTCGCCCTGCCGACGGCGGTGGAGGCGGTACGGGTCCGGGACGCACTGGACTGGTCGAAACCCCGCGCGGCCCTGGCCGAATGGCAGGAGAAGGAGGGCGACGAGGGGGTGGCGGTGCGTGCGTCGGAACTGCTGATGGACGCGCTGGAGGAGCTGGGGGAGGCGTTGTCCCCGGGGACGAAGGGGATGAACAGGGCGAAGCGGCGGGGGTGACGTCAGCGGCTCCCGAACAGCCGCCCCAGGTGCGCGTCCACCAACCCCATCGCCTCCTCGGGGGTGTGCACCCCCAACAACGCATAACTGCCCAGCCCGTCGACCAACGCCATGAACAGCGCCGCCTCCGTCTCCGGATCCCGATCCCGCGCCACCTCCCCCCGCTCGACAGCACTGCGCAGCAGCCCCGCATAGAACTCCCGCAGCGCAGGCACCCCTTCCCTCGCATGCCTCTGCAACTGCTGGTCGTGCACGGCCCGGATGAAGTAGGCGATCTGGACGAGCATCCCCGTCCGGCTCTCGTCGTTCAGCGGCAGCATCTCCGCAGCGATCTCCCGCAGGATGAGCCGCGGTGCGGGCGGCTCGTCGCTCAGTGCCGTGACGCGGTCCCGGATCCGCTCGGTCGCCATCTCGTTGATGTGCTCCAGCGCGAACAGCAGCATCTCGTCCTTGGACGAGAAGTAGTGCTGGAGCTGCCCCAGCGAGATCCCGGCCTCCGCCGCCACGTCCCGCAGGCTCGCCCCGTCCAGCCCTCGCGCGGACGCGATCCGCCACAACGCCTCGGCGATGCGCCGACGGCGCTCTCCATGGTCAACGCGCTTGGGCACGGGCAGCAGCCCTTCCGTTTTACAGGTCGTTCGTATTGCTATAGCTTAGCGGCAACGCTTCGCCGTACAACTGACCTGCAAAGGATCGGGGGGCCCGATGCCGCCAGTACTCCGCCCGCCTCGCCACCGCATGGACCCCCGTGCCCGCACCTGGTGGGCCGTCCAGGCCTGGACGGCCGTCAGCGGCCCGGCCCTCCTGGTGGCCGCCGCACTCCTCGTCCTCTCCGCCCTCTTCTTCCCCGGCGCCCTGCCCTGGCTGGGCCCCCTGACGCTCGTCGTCCTGGTCCTGCCCGCGCTGCTCTACGCGCTGGTCATGCCGGCCTGGCGCTACCGCGTCCACGCCTGGGAACTCGGCGGGTCCGCGGTCTACGCCGCCAACGGCTGGTTCTGGCAGAAGCGCCGCATCGTCCCGCTCTCCCGCGTGCAGACCGTCGACACCCACCGCGGCCCGCTCCAGCAGCGCTTCGGGCTCGCCACGGTCGTCGTCACCACCGCCTCCACGGCGGGCGACGTGAAGATCGTCGGCATATCCGAGGACGACGCCGGCATGCTCGCCGAATGCATCAGCGAGGCAGCCCAGTTGATGCCGGGGGACGCAACGTGACAACCCATGCCGAAACAGCCTGGCGCACCCTCTCCCCGCGCACCCTCCTCGCCCACTGCGCCTGGCTCGGCGCCCCCCTCGGCTCCTTCGGCCTCACCCTCCTGGCCACCGGCGGACGTCTCGACGGCGGCGCCTGGGGCACCCTCGGCTCCATCACCGGCGTCTTCCTCGTCATCACCGCCGCCGGTTTCGTCACCTACCGCCGCACCCGCTACCGCGTCACCCCCGACGCCTTCGAACTGCACACGGGCCTCTTCACCCGCCGCGTCCGCTCCGTCCCCCTCCACCGCATTCGCAACGTCGACCTCACCGCCAACCCCGTCCAGCGCGTTCTCGGCCTCGCCGTCCTGCGCGCCGGAACGGGCGGCGGCACGCACGGCGCCGCGCTCTCCCTCGAAGCCCTCACCCGCTCCGCCGCGGAACGGCTTCGCGTCGAACTCCTCGCCCGCGCCGGGGCCGTGGACGCCGAGGACCCCGTCCTCTCCACCGCCGATCCCCGCTGGCTGCGCTACGCACCGCTCACCTTCTGGATCTTCGGAGGGGTGTTCGCCGCAGTGGGCGCGATCTGGCGCATTCTCGACGGTGTCGGCATCAAGCCCTGGCGGATCGGCTTCGTCCGCCAGGCCTTCGAGGAGTTCGGCAACTCCGCGCTCTGGCTGACGATCCCGCTCGCCCTCCTCGTGATCGTCGCACTCGGTGCGGTCGGCGCCGTGGCCCTCTACGCCGAGAACTGGTGGAAGTACCGCCTGGAATGGACCGACGCGGCCACCCTCCGCGTCCGCCGCGGCATGTTCACCACCCGCTCCGTCTCCATCGAACGCGCCCGCCTGCGCGGCGTCGTCCTGCGCGAACCGATGCTGCTGCGCGCAGGCGGCGGCGCGAGCGTGCGCGCCGTGGCCGGCGGCCTCGGCAACCGCGAGGAGAACCGCAAGCGCAGCGTCATCCTCCCGCCCGCCCCCAAGTCCGAGGCGGTGCGCGTCTGTACGCACGTACTCGGCCAACAGGACGGTCAGACGGGTCGGACGGGTCAGACGGAACTGACACTGACCGCTCACCCGCGCGCCGCACTGCGCCGCCGCTTCGTCCGAGGCCTGCTGTGGGCCGTGGCCCCCGTGACCGTGGCACTCGCCGTCCTCGGCACCCTCCTCACCCCCGTCCTCCTCTACTGCGCAGCCGCCTACGCCGCCCTCGCCATACCGATCGCCTACGCCCTCGCCCGTGACGCCTACCGCTCACTCGGACACGCACTGCGCGGCAACTGGCTCGTCATCCGCTCCGGCACCTTCGAGCGTGAGACGGTGACCCTCGACCGGTCGTCCGTCCTGGCATGGACGTTCACGGACACCCCGTTCTCCCGGCGCGCCGGAGTCGTCACGGCAACCGCTGCCGTCGCCGCAGGCGAGGACGGATACCGCATTCGGGACATGGCAGCCGCGGAGGCCGCAGGCTTCGCAGACACTGCTGTGCCAGGGATGTTGAGGGAGTTTCTGGACATACGGCAGCCGTCCGAAAATTAGTCCCCGGTTTTTGTTATCCACCCGTCCGCTCTGCGTCTCCTATGTGTCGGACCGAACGGAAAGAGGTGGTCGGGGCGTGAAGAGTGAGAGCGTGGCCGTGGTCGAGGCGGCGCGAGCCGGAGACGCGGCGGCACAGGACGAGCTCGTCGCCACGTACCTGCCGCTCGTCTACAACATCGTCGGCCGGGCCCTCAACGGCCACGCCGACGTCGACGACGTCGTCCAGGAGAGCATGCTGCGCGTCATCAACGGCCTCGACGGCCTGCGCGACCCCGCCGGGTTCCGCTCATGGCTCGTCGCCATCACCACCAACCAGATACGCACCCACTGGCGGCAGCGCCCCGAGGCGCCCGTCAGTGGTCTCCAGGAGGTCGCCGAAGTCCCCGACCCCGACGCGGACTTCGTCGACCTCACCATCGTCCGGCTCGGCCTGGAGGGCCAGCGCAAGGAGGTGGCCGAGGCCACCCGCTGGCTCGACGACGGCGAGCAGACCGTCCTCTCCCTCTGGTGGCTCGAAGCGGCCGGTGAACTGACCCGCGCCGAGGTCGCCGCCGCCCTGGAGCTCACCCCGCAGCACACGGCCGTGCGCGTCCAGCGCACCAAGGAGCAACTCGACGTCGCCCGCGGCGTCGTACGGGCCCTCGCCGCCCAGCCGCGCTGCGGCCAGCTCGCCGAACTCGTCTCGCACTGGGACGGCACCCCGTCCGCCCTCTGGCGCAAGCGGATCGCCCGCCACGCGCGCGACTGCGGCACCTGCGGCGGCGCCTGGTCCTCGCTCGTCCCCGCCGAGCGGCTGCTCGTCGGCCTCGGCCTCGTACCGCTCGGCGCCGGGCTGCTCGCATGGTGGGGGAGTGGCGCCGTCCTGCGCGACGCCCAGCCGGTCTCCCACGTGGTGCGCGGCCACCGGGCCGGCTCCGGCCGCCGTCGCGCCAACAAGGACGGCCGCCGCCGCACCGTGGCCGGAGCCGCGGCCGCCGCACTCGTGGCCGCCGGCGTACTGGGCGGCCTGTACCTCTACACCGACTCCTCCAACGGCAAGCCGACCCGCACCCAGGCCGCTGGCGACGTACCGGCCAGTGTGAAGGCCCTCGACGCCAAGACCTCCGCCGTGCCGAGCCCCTCCGCGTCGGCCTCTGCCTCCGCTTCTGCGTCCGCCTCCCCGTCGGCGAGCGCCTCCCCGTCGCCCAGCGCGACGACGGCCTCCCCGAAGACCGAGCCCTCCAGCGAGGCCCCCGAGGCCCCGGCACCCAAGGCCCCGGACCGCCCGGCCCCGCAGCCGAAGTCCGCCCCTGTGGACGGCGGCCTCGTCCAGCAGGTGATCAGCCTGGTGAACGTGGAGCGCGCCAAGGCCGGTTGCTCCCCGGTCACCGAGAACAGCCAGCTGGACGCTTCGGCCCAGGGCCACTCCGACGACATGGCCGCCCGCCACTTCTTCGACCACACCAACCCCTCCGGCCAGGGCCCGGGCGAGCGCATCACCGCCGCGGGCTACCACTGGAGCACATACGGCGAGAACATCGCCTACGGCCAGGCCGACCCGGCGTCGGTGATGGACAGCTGGATGCACAGCGACGGCCACCGCCGGAACATCCTGAACTGCGCGTTCAAGGAGCTGGGCGTGGGCATCAACAACGCCCCTGGCGGGCCGCGTTGGACGCAGAACTTCGGGGCGAGGTAGCCGAGCCGGCAGAGCCGGTTATCGGGGCAGTCTGCGGTCGCTGATGGCGTTGACGAACGTACGCCACGCGGCGGCGGGCACGAGGAGCGCGGGCCCGTGCGGGGCGGTTTTGCTGTCCCGTATGGGCACCGCGCCGGTGGGTATTCGGGCGGGGGCCCATTCGAGGCAGTCGCCGCCGTTGGGGCCGCTGTGGCTCGACTTGAGCCACTCGCCCATCTCGACGCAGTCCCCGCCGTTGTTGCTGCTGTAGCTGCTCTTCCGCCATGCGGTCATGGGCCGAGCTCCTCCAGGTGCTTTCGGATCAGGTCAGCTGATGCGTTGGGGGATAGGGCCATGGCCCTGATCAGGTCGTACGAGTACGACGCAGCGGTCACTTCGGCCACATCTACCGCCATCCGGCCCTGGGAGAACCCGTTGACGTGGAGTACATCCTCCCCCGAGTCGAAGCCCATGATGGTGAACGAGCCGTCCAGCCCAAGGTGAGGTGGAGCATCTCGCGGCACTACCTGGATCACCGTGCGAGGTTGCTCGCTTGCGTGAAGCAGATGTTCAAGCTGCTGCCTCATATTGGCCGAGGTGACAAGGGGGCGGATCAGTGCGTATTCGTCGATGACGAACCAGGTGTGGGGTGGTTCTTCCCGCTCGAAGAGACTCTGTCGAGTCATGCGGGCGGCCACTAGGTCGTCAAGGCTGTCCGGTCGTCCACCGGCAAGTACCGCCCGCGCGTACTCCTCTGTTTGCAGCAACCCTGGAATGACCTGCGCTTGGAATGAGCGGATGGACGTGGCATCGCGCTCCATCTCTACGAACGGCAGGAACCAACTCGGGTAGGCGAACCGGATCACCAACGGATACAGCCGCCCGAAGTGCCCACCCGTCCCGAACACCTCGTCGAGGTCCCGCGCGAGGTCCTCGGACGGCACACGCTTGGCGGCCTCCACATAACTGATCATCGCTTGTGTCGTGTGAGCCTTCTTGGCTGTCTGCCCCTGCGACAGCCCCGCTGCCGTCCGCACCCGCCGCAGCTCGGAGCCGAAGAAGGCCAGGAGTGACGAGGTCGGGTCCGGTGCGTCGGTCTCGGCGGTCATGCGTGGCACCCTTCGCCATAACTCTTCCAGTGTTATGGGCTCCCCTCTTTTGGAGCGTACTCGCTGATCGCAACCCTGGTGGCACAGCCAGTAGTTGAAGCCACTTACGAGGGACTGCCATGACCGCAACCCCCCACTCCGCCAAGTCACCGCTCCAGCGCCGCCCGAACCCCTGTCCGGAGTGCCGCCGCATCCGGGCGGCGTACCACGACGCGTCCCGCGAGGGGAACCGTGCAGCGGTCGAGTGGTGCATCGCGGCCATGGGCCGTCATCACCGCGCCGCCCACTGAGTCACCGGCGCCGCATCGAGGCCCGCAGATACTCCCGGTTCATGGTTCCTATCGCCGACAGGGGGATCCCCTTCGGGCAGGCGACTGCGCACTCACCCGTGTTGGTGCAGCCGCCGAACCCTTCGGCGTCCATGGTCTCCACCATCCCGAGTACGCGCGACTCCCGCTCGGGAGCCCCCTGCGGGAGCACGTTCAGGTGCACCACCTTGGCCGAAGTGAAAAGCATCGCCGACCCGTTGGGACACGCAGCGACACACGCACCGCACCCGATGCACTCCGCGTGCTCGAACGCGAGGTCGGCGACCGGCTTCGGTACGGGCGTCGCGTGGGCGTCGGGTGCCGAGCCGGTGGGGACGGAGACGTAGCCGCCGGCGCCGATGATCCGGTCGAACGCGGACCGGTCGACGACCAGATCCTTGACGACGGGGAAGGCGCCGGCCCGCCACGGCTCGACGTCGACGACGTCGCCGTCCTGGAAGTGCCGCATGTGGAGCTGGCAGGTGGTGGTCCGCTCGGGACCGTGCGCCTGCCCGTTGATGACCATGCCGCACGCGCCGCAGATGCCCTCGCGGCAGTCGTGGTCGAAGGCGACCGGCTCGTCGCCGCGCAGGATGAGCTCTTCGTTGAGGTGGTCGAGCATCTCCAGGAAGGACATGTCCGGGCTGATGCCCGTCACTTCGTACGTGACCATGCTGCCGGCGGCGTCCGTCGAGGGCTGGCGCCAGATGCGCAGGGTGAGCTTCATGCGTAGCTCCGCTGGGTGGGGTGGACGTACTCGAAGTGCAGGTCTTCCTTGTGGAGGACGGGCGCCGTGCCGGTGCCCGTGAACTCCCAGGCGGCCGCGTAGCCGAACTCCTCGTCCCTGCGCGCGGCTTCACCGTCGACCGTCTGGCTCTCCTCACGGAAGTGCCCGCCGCAGGACTCGCTCCGATGCAACGCATCAAGGCACATGAGCTCGGCGAGCTCCAGATAGTCGACGATGCGGTTGGCCTTCTCCAACGACTGGTTGAGCTCCTGACCGCTGCCCGGCACCGTGATCCGGCGCCAGAACTCCTCCCGTATCTCCGGGATCCGGCCCAGCGCCTTGCGCAGCCCGCTCTCGGTACGGGCCATGCCGCACTCGTCCCAGAGCAGCTCGCCGAGCTCGCGGTGGAACGAATCCGGCGTCCGGTCGCCGTCGTTCTCCAGCAGACGGCGCAACCGGTCGCTCACACCGTTCACTGCTTCTGTGACCGCCGGATGGTCGCTCGGCACCTCGTCGTGCGGATGGCGGGCCAGGTAGTCGTTGATGGTGGACGGCAGTACGAAGTAGCCGTCGGCCAGCCCCTGCATCAGTGCCGAGGCGCCCAACCGGTTGGCGCCGTGGTCGGAGAAGTTGGCCTCGCCGACGGCGAAGAGGCCGGGGACGGTGGTCTGCAGGTCGTAGTCCACCCACAGGCCGCCCATCGTGTAGTGGATGGCAGGGTAGATGCGCATGGGCACCTCGTACGGATCCTCGGCGGTGATCCGCTCGTACATCTCGAAGAGGTTGCCGTACTTGGCCTCGACCGCCTTGCGCCCCATACGTTGGATCGCGTCCGCGAAGTCGAGGTAGACGCCCTGTCCGCCGGGCCCGACGCCGCGCCCTTCGTCGCAGACGTTCTTCGCCGCACGCGAGGCGATGTCGCGCGGGACGAGGTTGCCGAAGGACGGGTAGATCCGCTCCAGGTAGTAGTCCCGCTCGTCCTCGGGGATCTCGGCCGGTGGCCGTGTGTCGCCCTGGGCCTTGGGCACCCAGATCCGGCCGTCGTTGCGCAGTGACTCGCTCATCAGCGTCAGCTTCGACTGATGGTCGCCGGACCGCGGGATGCAGGTCGGATGGATCTGGGTGAAGCAGGGGTTGGCGAAGTACGCACCGCGCCGGTGTGCCCGCCAGATGGCCGTGGCGTTGGAGTTCTTGGCGTTGGTCGACAGGTAGAACACATTCCCGTAGCCGCCGCTGGCGAGCACGACCGCATCGGCGAAGTACGTGTCGACCCGCCCGGTGATCAGATCCCGGGCGACGATCCCCCGGGCCCGCCCGTCGACGACGATCAGGTCGAGCATCTCCGTGCGGGCGTGCATCTCGACGGCTCCGGCGTCGATCTGCCGGCTGAGCGCCTGATACGCGCCGAGCAGCAGCTGCTGCCCGGTCTGTCCGCGGGCGTAGAACGTCCGCGAGACCTGCACGCCGCCGAAGGAACGGGTGTCCAGCAGCCCTCCGTACTCGCGGGCGAAGGGCACGCCCTGGGCCACGCACTGGTCGATGATCTCGACCGAGATCTGCGCGAGCCGGTGCACATTGGACTCCCGGGCACGGAAGTCGCCGCCCTTGACCGTGTCGTAGAAGAGCCGGTGCACGGAATCGCCGTCGTTGCGGTAGTTCTTGGCGGCGTTGATCCCGCCCTGCGCGGCGATGGAGTGGGCGCGGCGCGGGGAGTCCTGGTAGCAGAACTGCACGACGTGGTAGCCCTGTTCGGCCAACGTGGCCCCGGCGGCGCCGCCCGCCAGGCCCGTCCCGACGACGATGACGGTGTGCTTGCGCCGGTTCGCCGGATTGACCAGCCTGGCCTCGAACCGGCGCCGGTCCCACCGCTCGGCGATCGGCCCGCCGGGCGCCTTCGTATCGCTGACGGGACCGCCGGTCCCGTACTGGACGTACTCGCTCATGGTCAGCTCACGACTCCCGTCATGACACCGATGGGTACGGCTATGAATCCGCAGGTCAACAGGGCGGCAAGGGCGTTCGCGACGAACTTGAACGCCCGGTCGCGGCGCGGGGAGTTGGCGCCCAGCGTCTGGGCCGCGCTCCAGAATCCGTGCCGGATGTGGAGACCGAGGGCCAGCATGGCGACGATGTAGAACACATCGACATACCAGCGGCCGAAGGACGCCACCAGGTTCTCGTAGGGGTGCCCCTCCTGGGCGTTGGGGTTCACGGTGAGGGTGGTCAGGTCGAGGATGTGCCACACGATGAACAGACCGAGGATCACCCCGCCCCAGCGCATCGTCCGCGTCGCATAACTCGCGCGTGCCCGCTTGCGCACGTACCTCGCCGGTCGCGCGGCCAGGTCGCGGCGGCTGAGCTGGTACGCGGCCGTGCCGTGCAGCACGACCGAGACGGTCAGGCCCACCCGCGCGATCCACAGGAACCACTCGTGGTGCAGGAAGGGCTCGCCGATGGTGCGGATCCACTGCCCGTAGTGGTTGAACTCCCCGGCTCCGAAGAACACCTTCAGATTGCCCATCATGTGGGCGACCAGGTACGCCAGCATGATCAGGCCGGTGACCGCCATGACCGCCTTCTTGCCGACGGTCGACCGCCACACGGATCCGATGAAGGAGGACGCAGGTGCCCTCCGGGTCGTCGCCAGTGCCATGACCCGAGACGCTAGGCCGCCCCTCGGTGATCCGTCCAAGACATGATGAGCCTGGTTTCGATAGGCATCTCCTATGCACGCACTACCATGCCGCTGTGCAACTCCAGCAGCTCCGCTACTTCGCCACCGTCGCCGGACTCCGCCACTTCACCCGGGCCGCGGAGGTGCTGCACGTCGCCCAGCCCTCGCTGTCCCAGCAGATCCGGGCGCTGGAACGGGAGTTGGGCGCCGAACTCTTCCACCGCGCCCGCGGCAACATCACCCTCACCGACGCGGGCGAGGCCCTCCTGCCGCTGGCCCGGCGCATCCTGGCCGACGCGGAGACCGCACACCGCGAGGTGCAGGAGGTCGCGCAGCTGCGCCGGGGCAGGGTGCGCCTGGGCGCCCCGCCCAGCCTGTGCGCGAGTCTCGTCCCGGACGTGCTGCGCACGTACCACGCCCGGTATCCCGGCATCGACCTCCTCGTCGACGAGGGCGGTTCCCGCGACCTCGTCCGCACCCTTGCCGCGGGCGAGCTCGACCTGGCCCTGATCATCACTCCGCTCGGTGCTGCGGCCCCCGCCCTCGCCACCACGGAACTGCTGCACGAGGAACTGGTCGTCGTCACCTCCCCCTCCGATCCGCCTCCCGTCCGCCGGCGCCGCATCCGCGTGGAGGACCTCCGGGACCTCCCGATGGTCATGTTCCGCCGGGGCTACGACCTGCGGGAAATCACCATCTCCGCCTGCCGCGAGGCCGGTTTCGAACCGTCCTTCACGGTGGAGGGCGGGGAGATGGACGCAGTCCTGGGCTTCGTGCGTGCGGGTCTGGGCCTGGCCGTGGTCCCCGGCATGGTGGCCTCCAGGTCCGGCCTCCGCGTCACCCCTTTCGAGCGCGACCGCATGCGCCGCACGGTGGCCGTCGCCCACCGCAAGGACGCCCCGCCGCCGCGCGCCGCGCGGGAGTTGCGCAGGGTGCTGCTGGAGCACTTGGACTCGGCGGAGTCGTGAACCTTGTCCGAGGTCAGCCGTACCAGGTGATGTTGACGACGTAGACGTAGCAGTCGCGAGGGAGGACGAGGAAGTTGAAGAAGCCACGTCCGGCCAGGAAATCGAATTCCCGCAGCCCACCCTCACGGTCGTCGGGCCTGCCCACTTTCACTGCGTCTCTCCCGAGCGCGGCGAGTTCGGTGGCCAGCCGCTCCACCTCGGCCTTGACACCCGGCGGCAGTCCGGCGGCGACGTATTCTTCGCTGGGATCGTAGGCCCAGGACCAGCCGGTCACAGACCTGCCTCTTCCTCGGCTGCTTCCCAGATCTGCCGGATCTCCGTGATCGCCTCCCTCGGATCCTGTTCGCCTGCATCGACGATGTCTTCCAGTTCTCGCATTCGGGCAGCCCGTTCCGGGTGGCGCTCGATCGCGATGAACACGGCCCAGCGATGGACGAAGGCCCGCAGTGGAGCGAGGCTCTGCAATTGTTGGGCGTTCGTCGTCGCTTCGAACAAGTGCCGGGTGAGGTCGGGCAGCCTGCTCGGTGCAATCCGGGTCACCGCGGCCCGCAGAGCGTCGGGGGTGAGTTCAGGCATGGGGATCAACGGCCCGTAAGGGCCATCGTGTTGCGCGCTCACAAGGTCCTCCATCGCGGATGGATGTCTCGTAACGGTACCGGTCAGCGGGCCGTGTGCGTGACTGTGGCCTGGCGGTACCCCCGGACCCGCTAGCCCTCGCCCAGATCGGCTTTGACGATCGCCCGCAGCGCGGCGAGGTGTGCCCGGTAGGCCGCGCGCCCGTCCTTGGTCAGGCGCAGCCAGACCCGCTGGCGCGTCTCACGCACCGCACGCCGCTGCTCGACGTAGCCCGCGTCCGTCAGGACCGTCACATGCTTGCTGAGCACCGAGGGACTCACCCCGAGCGTGTCCCGTATCGTCCCGAACTCGATCTCCTCGACGGCGTCGAGCGCGGCGCAGATCCGCAGCCTGTTCGGCGCGTGGATCGTCTCGTTGAAGCCGTCTTCGGGGGCGGTCACGGTGCGGGTATGCCCTTCTTGCGGGGAAAGCGGTCGATGACCAGGGTGCCACCTGCGACCAGCAGTGCCGCCAGCACCCATATCCACGACATGCCCGCGAGCCGGTCCAGCAGGTCCGCCCCCACGAATCCCAGCAGCCCGAGCACGGCGCCGCCGAGCATCTGCCGTCCCACCTTCGGGGTGTAGCGGTGCTTGACGCCGCTGGTCTGCACCTGCCGGATCACGAACGTGATCAGACACGCGAAGGAGACCGCGATGGCGACCAGGTCGTACGGCCTGGGCAGCAGGTTGGCGAGGAAGACCGCGGCCACGCACGCGGCGAGTTTCAGTTCGTACCGGCGCGAGGGCTTGATCGATCCCACCGCCGCCTGCGCCTGCTCGGCGAGCGCCAGCGATTCCGCGGCGCTCTCGCGAGACAGGCGTGAGTTCTCGTCAGTTGCCATGACGGAAAGTCTGGCACGGACTTTCCGTCATGGCAACTGACGAGTTTCCGTTGTAGAAAACTTCGTCACCCTCGGGTTCAGCTCCCCACCGCCACCCCCGCGAAGGCGGCCCCGAGCCCGCACACCACGCTTGCCGCCGCGTTCGCCACGGCGTAACTCCGGGCCCCGGTCTCCGCCAGGCGGAGGGTTTCGTAGGAGAACGTCGAATATGTCGTAAGTGCCCCGCACAGACCCGTCCCCAGCAGCAGGCGTACGTCGGCCGGGGCGGCCGCGGTCAGGATGCCGAGGACGAAGCAGCCCACCACGTTCACCACGAACGTGCCCCAGGGGAAGACCGAGTCGTGCCGGGACTGGACCGCGCGGTCCGTCAGGTAGCGGAGAGGAGCGCCGACCAGCGCGCCCCCGATGACAAGGAGCCAGTTCACGCGGACGCCTCCCGGCCCCGGTATAGGAACCGGCGGGTCGTCGTCGCCGCTGCCCACACCGCGGCCATCGCCGTCAGCAGTGTCGCGACCAGGTACGCCAGAGCGCTCGCCACGCGGCCGGCCTGCAGCAACTGCTGCGCGTCCACCGCGTACGTCGAGAACGTGGTGAAGCCGCCCAGCACACCCGTCCCCAGGAAGGGCCGCACCAGCCGGTGCGCCGAGCCCAGTTCGGAGACGGTGACCAGCAGCACGCCGATCAGGGCGCAGCCGGCCGCATTGATGAGGAGCGTGGTCCAGGGGAAGGCTCCGCTCGGCGTCGACCACAGCAGCCCGGCGCCGTAGCGGGCGACCGCACCGATGGCTCCCCCGACGGAGACGACGCCCATGACCGGCCACTGGCCGGAGGGGCGGGGGCGGCGTGTGCGCCCGCTCTCTGCCGACGCGACCGCCTCGGCCTGTGACGTGCCCACGTGCGCTCTCTGCCTCCGCCTGTGCCGTACTCCGTGCAGAGGCTCAGGCTATAGGCCGCTTCCCGTGACGGCCTTCAGGTACGCCTCCGCACGGTCCTCGTCCATCAGCCAGTCCTGATAGTCGGCGGGGTCGGCGAAACCGTTGACGTACCGGTGGGCGATCTCGCGGTGTTCGCCCGCCGCGGTCAGCAGGTGCCGCACGTGCTCGGGCAGCGGTGTGCTCAGCACCAGGTTGGTGAAGGCCGTGCCGTGCCGTGCATGCTCCCAGTACCCGGCGAAGACGCCGTGCATCCACGCCCGGTCGAACGGCAGCTCGCCCCGCTCGCGGATCGCCGCCAGATAACGGGCCGCGGCCCGGGCCGCGTTGTTGCTGCCCTGCCCGGTGATCGGGTCGTTGACGACGACCGCATCCGCCATGCCGAGCACGTACGTGTCCGGCGCGACCTCCGCGACAGGATGCCGCACCACCGGGGTGACGGCACCGGACAGCGCGGCCCCCGCATCCGTCGGCTCGGCGTGCGCGCACAGCTCGTACTCCCAGGGCGCCCGCTCGCGCAGCACATCCAGCGTGCGCGCGAGCACGGCCTGCGGATCGCCGGCCGGCTCCTGCCAGCAGTCCAGCGGCCCGCCCGGCACCCCTTCCCACAGCACCGCATGGCACGGCCCGGACAGCGTCAGCGCCGGCATGACGAAGTACTCACCGACACCCGGGAAGCCGACCATGCGCAGATACGGGTCGCCCGGTGCCGGTGCGATCCCGTGTGCGTACACGACGGCGACCACGCGCTGCGGGCGGCCGAAGGGGCTGTGCCGCTCGTCCCGCCCGAACACCTCCCCGAGCGGTCCGCGCCCCGTGGCGACGACCGTCAGGTCGTGACCGTAGGCCAGCTGTGCCAGGTCGTCGGCGGACGCCTCGCGGTACTCCACACGGCCGCCCTGCTCCTCGAAGAGCTCCAGCCACCGCGCGGTCTTGATCCGCTGGTCGACGGACTGGGCGGGCGCGACGAGCGGACCGGCGACGGGCGGCCTCCGGCCGTCCTCCGGGTCGACCGCGGTCAGCGAGGCGCCGAGGATCCAGGGCGCCTCGCCGTCCCACAGGTTCAGCCCGGCCTCGCGTTCCAGAGCGAGCGCCGGAGCGAACATCTGCTGGGTGGACGTCACGCGCCCGGCCCTGATCTCCTCGGGTTTTCGCGCGGCGACCACCGTCACCTCGTACCCGGCCGACCGCAGCCCCAGGGCCAGTTGCAGGCCTGCCTGTCCCGCGCCCACGATGGCGATCCTGCGCATTGCCGCCTCCCCCATCGAACGGTTGCCACCCTCACCCGTTGTAAGCGCACAGGGCGCGCCGTGTACAGACGGCATACGGGCGGCACGGCCGTCGCGGGCACCGTCCGGTTCGCACCTCCATTCGGCCCACGGGGCGGTCACCCGGACGCTTCATGGACGAAACCTTTGTGGCTTATGGGCGTTTTACCGGACTCCTGGCCTCATCGGCCGGGGAGCCTGTCCCGTACGACCAAGCAAAGGTGTCTCCCCATGTCACGAATCGCCAAGGCAGCAGTCATCACCGCCACCGTGGGCGCCACTCTCGCCGGCGTCGCCGCCGGCAGCGCGGTCGCCGACGCCGGAGCGAAGGGCGTTGCCGCCGGTTCCCCGGGTGTGATCTCGGGCAACGTCATCCAGATCCCGCTGCACGTGCCGATCAACCTGTGCGGCAACTCCATCGACATCATCGCTCTGCTCAACGCGGCCTCCGGCAACACCTGCGTCAACGGCTGATGCACGGCTAGTCCGCGTCGTCCCCCGGACGGTCCCCGGCCGGGACCCGTCCTGCGCGTGGCGCCCCCGACAGTGTCGGAGGGCGCCACGCGCACGTAGGATCACCTGCCGCCGCCGCGACAGGCGGGGACGGACCTGGGGGTGGGGGACGCATGGACGGCACCGAGAACACCATCGCGGGGGCGACGATATGGGGCACGGCGATCCAGGGGCGGGACATCCAGTACCACGCCGCCCCTGAAGCGCCGACGCCCCGTCAGCTCGCCCCGGAGCCACAGAAGTACGTCAATCACCGCCGCATCTTCGCCACGCTCACCCGGGCCGTCGCGGAGCGGACCGCGGGGACGGCACCTCTGGTGCTCCTGCTGATCGGTATGCCCGGGGTGGGGAAGACGGCCACCGCACTGCGCCTGCTGCACGCCCTCAGCGACGACTTCCCCGGCGGCCAGCTCCAGGCCGACATGAGCCCCCAGGGACCGCTGTGCCCCCGCGACCCCGTCGCCGTTCTGCAGGGCTTCGTCCGCGCGCTGACATCGCATCAGCCGGACGCGACTCTGCCCGCCGACCCCGGTGAACTGGCCGCTCACTACAGATCGCTCACATCGGCCCGGCCCGTGCTCGTCCTGCTCGACGACGTGGTGAATGCCGGGCAGGTCCGCGCATTACTGCCCGGACACCCCGGCAGCGTGGTCGTCGTCACCAGCCGCACGCCCCTCGCCGGTCTGCAGGCTTCGCACTGCATGATGCGTGTTCCTCTGGGTGCGTTGAAACCCAAGGCCAGCAAGGAGCTGTTCGAAGCCGTGGCGGGCCCGGGTGTCATGGAACGGCCGTTGCTGGACGGCGTGCTGCACGCCTGTGCCGGCCTTCCCCTGGCCGTGCGGATCGCAGGAGCCAGAGCGAGTGAACTGCGCGACATGGGGGAGGATCCGGCCGGGCTCGCCCGTGAACTCATCGACCGGAGCACTCGCTTGGAGGCGCTCGCCGTGCCGGACGACCTATCGGTTGCGCAGGTCTTCGACGTTGTCTACCGCTCCCTGGACAAGGACGCAGCGGCCCTCTACCGCGCGCTGGGGCTCCACCCCACGCCGGAGTTCTCCCGCGAGCTCGTTCAGCGGCTCGCGGAAGCGCCGGATGACGTGCGGACGCTCGTCCGGGAGAAGCTCCTCGACCCGGCAGGGGACGGCCGGCTGAGGATGCACCGCCTGGTGCACGACCACGCGCGAGCGGCGGCCGACGCCGGTGGGCCGGACGGCACCGTGGAGCGGTGCATCGACTGGTACCTGACGCTGGCCGCAGCCGTCGAGCGGCTGGTCTCCGACCGCTGGCGCCACGGACAGGTCTTCACCCGCACCGACCTGCCCGCCTTCCCGGACGTGAACACGGCACTCGACGCCCTGGAGCCCGACCGCGCCAACGCCGTGGCCGTCGTCGAACTCGCCCACACCGCAGGGCACTACGAAGCCGCCTGGCAGCTGTGCGAGGCACTGCGCGGCTTCTTCTACCGCCGCAAGTACCACACGGACTGGATCGAGGTGTGCCGGCAGGGCCTGGACGCAGCCGGGCGGACAGGCGATCCGGTCGCCGTGGCCCGCATGCACTACGAGCTCGCCTTCGCGCTCGCCGACCGGGGCGAGGGCGACGACTGTGCCGCCTCCCGGGAGCACTACGAACACGCCCTGCGCGAGGCCACCATGGCCACCCACGCACGGACGGTGTCCACCGCCTTGGAAGGCCTCGGGCTGCTCGCCCTGCGCGCCGGTGATGCACGCACGGCCGCAGACCGTTTCGAGCGTGCAGTCGGGGCACTCGACGGCATCGACCACCCGCGGGGCAGGGCACTGCTGACCTTCCACCTGGGGCGAGCCCGCAGCGCCGAGTGCCGTCACCAGGATGCGGCCGAACTGCTCCTGCAGGCCCGGAGTTTGTTCGCCGCACTGCCCGATCCCTTCAATGAGGCCAAAGCGCTGTGGCACTACGCGCAAGCACGACAGCGTGCCGACCGGCTGGACGAAGCACTCGAACCGCTTGATGCATCAGTGGCGCTGATGCGCACATGCGGTGCCCCGAAGGAGCTGGCCGACGTGCTTTTGATGCGTGGTGACGTGCGGACGGCACAGGGGGAACACCAAGCAGCCGGAGGCGACTGGCGCGAGGCAGCCGAGCTGTACAAGAGGCTGGGCTGTGGGGCAGAGGAACAGGCCGCACGCGAGCGCCGCGTCACCGGCTGATGGTGAGGACGGCCGGTGGGATGCCGTCGACCACGCTGATGCGTACGGAAGTTGAGCAGCTGGTCAAAGTGGAATAGGTGGAATAGACAGCCGATGCGGCCACCGCGGTGTCGTACGGCCACGGCGCCGTGCCCTCCTGCCACTGCGCGGTCAGCCGCTGCTGTCCGTCCCGTGTGAACGCAACGCAGCCCGCCGACCCTTGGGGAAAGACGGCCAGCAGGCATCCGGGGTGGTGCCGGAACGTACGTCGGACGGCGTCCTCCCACGACTCGCCGGGGCCTCGCGGCTGGGCGAGGACCACGTCGGCCGCGTGGGCCCAGCGGGGATCGGGCTCGCCGTAGGAGGCCACGAGGTGGGGGTCGGGCAGGTGATCGGCGACCGGGCCCTGGAGCTCGGCCGGGTAGCGCCGGAGACGGCCGTCCTGCAGGTCGGCGTACACGGGTGCAGCGGCCGGCTGGCGGCGTTCCGCAGGCAGTGGCAGGGGGAGCGTGACGGGCCGGGTGACGGCGGGGTGCTGCGGTTCGTCGAGCTCCATCCGCGCGTAGTACAGGCTGCGCAGCAGTCCGGCCGCTCTGAGGGGCCGGGAGGTCACCAGGGCGCCGATCTCCGCGATCCGTTCGCGCCGCGGGCCGGTCTGGGCGGCGACGGCCCGCTGCAGCTGCTTCCCGAGCGGCTCGTGCCGTGTCACGCGCGGCAGTTCGCCGCCCAGCAGGTCCATCGGCGACCCCTCGGCCACCGCCTCCTCGCCGAACGCGCCCAGCAGGCCGGGCACGCCGAGTGCCGCGGCGTAGAGGGACAGCGAGCCGTGGTCGCCGATGAAGGCGTCGGCCGCGACGAGTGCCGCCTTCCAGGCGTCGGTCTCGGGGGAGGGGAGGACGAGCCCGGCGCGCAGGAATGGCGCGAGCCACTCGCGTATCTGGTGACCGCCGTGCGCGTACCAGGCGTTGGGGTGGACAGCGCAGAGCACGCGGTACTCGTCGGCGGGCAGTTCGGCGAGGGAGCGGCGGACGGTCTCCAGGTCGGCCCGGTGCGCGCCGAGCAGCGACCGGTTCTTCCAGGTGGAGGTCAGTACGAGCAGCTTCTGCCCGGGGCGGAGGCCCAGGGCCGCGCGGTACTGGTCACGGAAGGGGGCGCTAGCGAGGAGCTGGTCCATGCAAGGGTCGCCCGCGACGACGGAGAGGGGGACGGCCTCGGGGCAGCCGCGGCGCAGGCGTTCACGCTGTTCGTCATGCGAGAGGACGATCGCGGAGGGGATCAGCTGACCGTTGTGCGTGAGCCACTCGGCATCGAGACCGAAGGCTTCCGGCTTCCGGCTTCCGGCTTCCGGCTTCCGGCTTCCGGCTTCCGGCTTCCGGCTTCCGGCTTCCGGCTTCCGGCTTCCGGCTCAAGTGTTTATTGTATCCAGCGCCGTGCGGGGCGCCGACGAGCGGAGCATTGAGCTGCTGCAGGTCCCCGCCCCGGCTGCTGCTGACCGCGAGGTCGAATTTCTCGCGCTTGGCCTCTTCCCAGGATATGTACGGGAGTTGGCGCTCGGTGACGAATTCCCGTATGCCCGCCTCGAACGCCGAGGACCCCGTGCAGGTGAAGAGGACGTGCACGCGGGTGTCGCCCTCGAAGGGCTTCAGGAGGTCGAGCAGCCGGGTTGCGGACGTGACGTTGTGGATGACGCCGAGCACGGTGCGTTCCGGCGTGACGGTGGCCCAGTCGGCGGCGTCCTCGCGCAGCAGGATGTGCGACGGTTCCGCGTCCGGCACTGCCCTTCCTCCCTCACGCCTCCGGCCGCCCTCCGGCGGCTCCGGCAGACGATACCCGGCGGCTCCGGCACGCCCTGTGTGCGCCTTTCCGCCGCTGTGCGCTCCGGCAGCATCCCTGCCGCACCCCTGTGCGGTGACTCCGATCCGCACTATGATCATTACTTTACGTGCAGGGGGAGCGTAAGAGGGGGCGGGCATGGCGGTGGCCGGTGGCTCGGCACTGAACAGGGCGCAAGAGGCCCGGCGGCACGAGCGCGAACTGCGTGAACAGCTGTGGGCGGCGCGACGGGAGGCCCGCCGCTGGGAGGCGGCGGGCGAGGGCGAACAGCTGGTGCACGCCCAGCTGTTGGTGCTCGCGCAGCGTGGCTGGCGGCTGCTCGTGGACCGCCGCTGGCCGGGTACGCGCGCGGCCAATGTCGACATGCTGCTTGTCGGCCCCGGCGGCGTCTTCGTGATCGACGTCAAGAACTGGAGATCCGCGCCCGAGACCGCGCACGGCCGCCTCACGGCCGGCGGCCGGCACTGCGACGGCGAGGTCCGCAAGCTGCTGGCGGTCACGCGCGTCGCGGAGGGCGCGGTCGCCGCGCTGGGCCTGTCACCCGTGGCGGTGCAGCCGTTGATGGTCTTCGCAGGACACTCGCTCGCGGAGAGTCTCGGCCGGGTGCGGCTCCTGGGCGACCAGGACGTGGCTCCGGCACTGATGGCCGAGCGGACGAGGCTCACGCCGTCGCAAGTGCGCATGCTGGGCGCCCACTTGGAGGAGGTCTTCCCGGCGTACGAGACCTCGTCGGTGGACCGCAGCAGCACGACATCACGGGAGCAGGAAACACCGGTCGACGACGCCCTCTTCGATGTCACCGGCCTGCGTGACGCAGCCATGGAAGCCGCCCGCAGCGCCCCGATCGAGCGGTGGATGACCTTCCTCGCCGCCGAACAGGTCCCCCTGGTGCGGCGCAACTGGTCGGGACCGGCCCGCATCAGCGGCCCGGCCGGCACGGGCAAGACCGTCGTGGCCCTGCACCGCGCCGCCCACCTCGCGCAGCGGACCACCGGCCGCATTCTGTACGTGACGTTCGCCAACAACCTCCCCAGAGTGCAGAGCACGTTCCTCGGCACGATGGCTCCCGCCGTCGCCGACCGCGTCGAATTCCGCAGCCTGCATTCCTGGGCCCGCGGTTTCCTCGATGAGCGCGGCATAGTCCACCGGCTGAACGGCGAGCGGGCGGAGACCGCGTTCAGCCACGCCTGGATGCGCCGCGGCCGGTCCAGCATTCTCGCCAGTGTCGACCGCTCGCCGGGCTACTGGCGCGAGGAAATCGACTACGTCATAAAAGGCCGCGGCATCACGCGCTTCGAGGACTACGCGACGCTGCGCCGCATCCGCCGCCGCACCAACCTCCGCCGCACGCACCGGGAAGCGGTCTGGGAGCTGTACGAGGAGTACGAACGCATCCGCACCGAGCGCGGCGTCCACGACTTCAACGACATCCTCAGCCTCGCCCTGGCCGAGGCCCGGCGGCATCCCGGCAGTCCGCCGTATGCAGCGGTGATAGCCGACGAGGTGCAGGACCTGACCCTGGTGGGTGTGCGCCTGCTGCACGCCCTGGTCGGCGACACGGACAACGGCCTGCTGCTGGTGGGTGACGGCCAGCAGTCCGTCTACCCGGGCGGGTTCCGCCTGTCCGACGCGGGCATCGACGTCCGCGGCGACCGGGGCCAGGTGCTGCGCACCAACTACCGCAACGCCAAGGAGATCCTCGATGCGGCACTGGCCGTCGTGGCCGAGGACGCGTTCGACGACATCGACGGCACCCGCACCGCCGGGCACCGGGACGTCGACCTGACCTATCACGACGGCACGGTCACCAGGGCGGTCTTCCGCACCGCTGCAGCGCAGGACGAGGCGCTCCTTGATGCCCTCCGCACGCTCGGACCGTCCAACTGGCCGGACTCCGCAATCCTCTGCCGCTCGCACCGGGAGACGAACCACTTCAGGGACTTGCTCAACCGCTCAGGCATTCCCTTGTGCCCGCTGGACCGCTACGACGGTCAGCCGGTGGCGGCCGTGAAGCTCGGCACGTACCGCCGTGCCAAAGGCCTGGAGTTCAAGCACGTCCACCTGCCGGACCACGACATCGCGTCCGACGGTTCAGTCGACAGCAGCGCACCCGACGCGGACGTCACGCGTGAACGCCAGGAACTGTGGCGCACTCAGCTGTTCGTCGCCATGACGCGGGCCCGGGACACCCTGTGGCTGGGTTCGGTCGCAGCGGGCGGCAGGTAGCAGAAGCAGGCAGCAAGAAGACCCGTCGGGTTCACAGGGGCACACCGCCCGTCTGCCGCACCTCCTCGTGAAGGTGCACGATGTGCCAGGCGCCGGTGCCGCCCCGCTGCAGCACGGCCGTGTTGCGCACCAACTCCGGCCGTAGCGGCGTGCCGTCGGCCGCCGGTGCGCAGTTGACGCGCAGCCAGTACCGCACCAGGGCGGTGTCCCCGAGAACGTCCACGACCGGGTCGTGGGCGTCGAGGCCCGTCCACTCGGGCCCGCCCGCGGCGGCGGCCCGTTCGGCCCGCAGGCGGTCGAGGTCCTTCCTGCCGAGCAGCAGGCCGTCCGCCTCCGAGTGCCACATCGTCGCCTCCGGATCGAGCCGGGCGTCGACCTCTTCCCTGTCGCCCGCTCCGTGCGCCGCGTACATTCCGGTGACCACGGCCCACACGGCCTCGGCGTCCGAGGAGGCGGCATCGGTGTGTTCGGGGTGGGACGGGACGGATGCGGGCACGACGGCCTCCCGTTCAGACGAGTTGGCAAGAGAGTTCGGACGACTTTCAAGCGAGTAGAGCACGATTTCAGGCGTGCGGATCACGTGAGTGGAGTAGGTAACAGTCCCGCTTTCGCCGCACCGGATCGTCATAGCATCAGGACGTTCAGTCATATCCGTTTGAGGAGCATCCCGTGTCACAACCCGGTGCCGAGCAGTCCGTGATTCCGTCGAGCGCGACGGTGCCGGCCGGCACTACGGCCGGTGCCGCGCTCCGCGACGCGGGGATCCTGCCGAAGGGGCCGAAGGCCGTCATCGTCGTGAGGGACGCCCAGGGGCAGTTGCGCGACCTGTCCTGGGCGCCCGAGGCCGACGCCGAGGTCGAACTCGTCACCGCCGACAGTGCGGACGGCCGCATGGTCATCCGGCACTCCTGCGCCCACGTGCTCGCGCAGGCCGTGCAGCAGGAGTTCCCGGAGGCCAAGCTGGGCATCGGCCCGCCGGTCAAGGACGGCTTCTACTACGACTTCCAGGTCGAGCGCCCGTTCACGCCCGAGGACCTGCAGGTGCTCGAGAAGCGCATGAAGCAGATCATCAAGGGCTCGCAGCGCTTCTCGCGCCGCGTGGTGGAGTCGGTCGAGGCGGCGAAGGCCGAGCTGGCGGACGAGCCGTTCAAGCTCGAACTGGTCGACATCAAGAGCGACGTGGACTCCTCCGAGGTGATGGAGGTCGGCGGCGGCGAGCTCACGATCTACGACAACCTGGACCCGCGCACCGGCGAGCGGGTGTGGGGCGACCTGTGCCGCGGCCCGCACGCGCCGACCACCAAGCACATCCCGGCCTTCAAGCTGATGCGCACCGCCGCCGCCTACTGGCGCGGCGACCAGAACAACCAGCAGCTGCAGCGCGTCTACGGCACCGCGTGGGAGTCCCAGGAGGCCCTGGACGCCCACCTGGAGCTGATCGCCGAGGCCGAGCGCCGCGACCACCGCAAGCTGGGTGCCGAGCTCGACCTGTTCTCCTTCCCCGACGAGATCGGCTCCGGCCTGGCGGTGTTCCACCCGCGCGGCGGCATCGTCCGGCAGGAGATGGAGAACTACTCGCGGGCCCGGCACATCGCGGCCGGCTACGACTTCGTCTACTCGCCGCACATCGCCAAGGCCAACCTGTTCTCGACGTCCGGACACCTCGACTGGTACCGCGACGGCATGTACCCGGCGATGCACCTGGACGCGGAGCTGGACGGCGACGGGGAGGTACGCAAGCCCGGTCAGGACTACTACCTGAAGCCGATGAACTGCCCCTTCCACGACCTCATCTTCCGATCGCGCGGCCGCTCGTACCGCGAACTGCCGCTGCGGATGTTCGAGTTCGGATCCGTCTACCGCTACGAGAAGTCCGGCACGATCCACGGCCTCACCCGCGTCCGCGGCCTCACACAGGACGACGCGCACATCTTCTGCACCGCCGACCAGGTGCAGGACGAGCTGAAGTCGCTGCTGTCCTTCGTCCTGGACCTGCTGCGCGACTTCGGCCTTGACGACTTCTACCTGGAGCTGTCGACCCGCAACGACGAGAAGTACGTCGGCTCGGACGAGATCTGGGAGAAGGCCACCGAGGCGCTGCGCACGGCCGCCGTGGAGTCCGGCCTGGAGCTCGTCCCCGACCCGGGCGGCGCCGCCTTCTACGGGCCGAAGATCTCCGTACAGGCGCGGGACGCGCTCGGCCGCACCTGGCAGATGTCCACGATCCAGCTGGACTTCAACCTGCCGAAGGCCTTCGACCTGGAGTACTCCGCCGCCGACGGCACCCGGCAGCGGCCGGTGATGATCCACCGCGTGCTGTTCGGCTCGCTGGAGCGGTTCTTCGGCGTGCTCACCGAGCACTACGCGGGCGCCTTCCCGGCGTGGCTGTCGCCGGTCCAGGCCGTCGGCATCCCGATCGCCGACGACTTCATCCCGCACCTGCGCGAGGTGGAGCAGGCGCTGCGGCTCAAGGGCATCCGCGCCGAACTGGACGTCTCGGACGACCGCATGCAGAAGAAGATCCGCAACCACACCACCCAGAAGGTGCCGTTCATGCTGCTGGCGGGCGCCAAGGATGTGGAGGCCGGGGCAGTGTCCTTCCGTTTCCGTGACGGCAGTCAGGTGAACGGGGTGCCGGTGGAGAAGGCCGTGGAGACCATTGCCGACTGGGTCGGGCGGCGGGTGAACGCTTCGCCGACCGCTGAGTCGTTCCCTGCCCTTCAGGGCTGACGCCCATGCCGAAGGCCGGCCCTCGCCGGGCCGGCTTTCGGCTGCGGGTTGTCTGTGGCTGGTCGCGCAGTTCCCCGCGCCCCTTGCGGGGCGCGTTACGGGGCGCGGTCCACCATGAACCCCCGTACCCCCGGCATCGCCGCCGTGGCCAGGCAGGCCACTGTCACCAGTACCGCGCACGCCGCCAGTGGGACGGACGGGCCCCACAGGTCGGCGGCGACGGGGGCCAGGGCGTAGCCCAGCGGTGTCGGGCCCAGGGACATCAGCCAGTCGTAGGAGGTGACCCGGGCGAGCGCGTGCTCGGGCACGCTGTTCTGCACCACGGTCTCCCACACCGGGCCGAGGAAGCCGAGTCCGGCCATTCCCACTCCGTACGCCGCGATCACCACCGGCGCGGGTGCCGGCACGGCGAGCAGGCCCAGCGGCAGCGCGTACAGGGTCAGGGCGAGGTCTCCGGCAAGTACCGGTCGGCGCAGCCGTGTGCGGCTCGCCGCCAGCGAGCCCAGGAGCAGCCCGACGGAGCCGCTCTGGAGCACGGCCACCCAGGTCTTCTCGCCGCCGAGCGAGTGGACCGCGACGGCGGGGCCGAGGACGAGGAACACGCTCGCGGTGAAGCACCAGAGCCCGTGGACGATCAGGCTGGACCAGTACCAGTCGCGGCTGCGCACCTCCGCCCAGCCCTCGACCAGGTCCGCGCGGAACGAGCGCTTCGGCGGTTTGACGTGCGGCACGCGGACCGAGGCCAGCAGTGCGGCGCTGGCGGCGAAGGTCGTCGCGTCGAGCAAGAACGCCCAGCCCGGTCCGGCCGCCCAGATCAGCATCCCGGCGACCGCGGGGCCGCCCAGTTTGGCGAGACTGTTGGCCGTGCCCAGCAGGGAGTTGGCCCGCTGCCGGGTCTCCGCCGGGAGCGTTCCGCTGACGAGGGGGGACATCGCCGGCATGGCGAACGCGGAGGCGGCCGCGCCCAGCATCTCGGCTGCGGCGACGAGGACGATGTGCGGATGTCCGCTCAGCAGCTGGAAGCCGGTGAAGAGCTGCATCGCACAGCGGACGAGGTCCGTGCAGACCGCGACAGTGCGGGCGTTGAAGCGGTCGGCCATGACGCCGCCCACCGGCAGCAGGACGAGTCGCGGCACCATCGCGCACGCCAGGACGATGCCGAGCGCCGACGCCGACCCCGTGGCCCGCAGCAGGGCCAGGGCAAGCGCGGCAGGCACCACCGCGTCGCCGACGAGCGAGAGGGTGCGGCCCAGGAGCAGCCTGCGGAAGGTGCTGTGGCGCAGAGGAGAAGCCATCAGAGGGCGGCTCGCAGCTGTGCCTCGATCTCCCGCACGCGGTCCCGCGTCGCTCCGACGACGAGGCACTCCATGCTGTTGCCGAGCAGGGGGTCGCATGCCAGGACCAGTACGCCCTCCCGCGTCGCGCGGTCGAAGTGCAGGCCGTGCTCGCGCAGGATGCACAGCACGTCGTCCAGCGGGGCGGGCTGTACGTCCCGCACGGTGGACGCCACATGGCCGTCCGCGTAGCGCTCGCCGAGCAGTCGCGCGCAGATGTCGTGCGCGACCAGACCGCCGCCCCACCGGGCGTTCACCTCGTTGAAGACGATGTCGCCCGTGTCCGTGGCGATGGCGTCGATGTTGAGGTGGCCCCGGTAGCCGAGCTGCGCGATCAGCGTGGCCAGCCGCGTCGAGAAGGTCAGGGCCTGTGCGGAGAGGAACGGGGGGAGTTCGGCAGGTATGTCCAGGCCGACCCAGACCAGTTCGGCCGCTTCGGGGTCGCTGTCCGGGCGGAGCCGGATGGTTCCGCTGTCGAGGAAGCGGGGCACGCCGTCGTCGCCGATGACGTACTCGATGTAGAACTGGTGCGAGGCGCCGTGGTAGCTCTCCACGACGAGGCCGTGGCTCCACCGGTCCGTCAGTGCGTCCCACACCTCGGTGGCCAGGGCCTCGGTGATCCCGTCCACGTGCCGGGTCTCGCGGGACCCGGGCAGGGCCGTCGCCGGGCCGGTGGTGAGCGTGAGGTTGCCGAGGCCGCCGGCGCCGTCGTCCTGCTTCACGATCACCGTGCCGGTGTGCGGCAGGTGCTTCTCGACGGCCCTGGCCAGGTCGTGCGGCGAGCGGACGACGGAACCCCGGGGGAGGGGAATGCCGATGCCGGCGGCCAGTTGGCGGAAATGCGTTTTCCGGTTGAGGAAGTCGGAGCCGCGCTGGGCCGCGAATCCGGTGCCCGTGCCGGAGGCGAGGCCGAGGAGGGAGGCGAGTTCCGCGGTGCCTTCCGTGTGGAAGCACGGCATCATCGTCCAGGATGCGGGCGCCCCGGACGACTCGACATGTTTCCGCAGTTCCCCGATGACGTCCTCGGACAGCAGGAGTTCGTCGCTGACGATGCGGTCGCGGCTGAGGACGGAGACGGTGCGCCCGTCGAATCCCAAGGTGTCGCCGAGGTACTGCAGGAATTCCCCGTCGATGGCCACCGGGCTGACGATGACGTCGCCCTCTTCGGCGAACCACGCGTGGCGCCAGCCGGACCGCGTGATCGGGTGCGTACTGGAGGAACGGTCGCCCAGGGCGTGCGCCGTTCCCACGTTCAGTACAACGATTTTGGGCATGTCTTCACCATCTGTCTTCTGTGGGCTCGAAGAAGTCGACCGTCGGCAGCGCGGATTCGGCGGACGCGGCGCGTTCACCAGACCCGGCGGATTCCGCGGTGGTGTGCCACCCGGCCGCCAGCATCCTGGTCCGCAGCAGCGGGGGCCGTTCGGTCTGTACGAGCACGAGATCGGGCTCGGCGTCGCGCAGGACGGCGCCCTGCATGGCGTACGCCGCGAATTTGTGCACGACGATCCCGCGCAGCGTCTCGTCGTCGGGCTCGGCCAGGCCGTCGTAGTACGAACCCGGCTGCCAGAGGCTCCTCATGAGGGCCATCTCGGCCTCGATGTCCTGCGCGTCGAAGAAATCCAGCGGTGCTTCCGACACGGCGGCCCGGATCCCCTCGGCCGCGGCGGACGGCACGACGGCGGAAAGGCGTTCCACGCGTACGGCCTCTGCCCGCAGCACTCTCGGGTGATGCCCTTCGGGGCCCGGGATCTCCTCCGACAGATAACGGGCCACCGCGCCGACGAGCTGTTCGCGACGCTCGTCCAGTGCCTGCCGGTCGAGATGCGCGGGCGGTGTGACTCCGTGCCAGAGGTAGTCGTCCTCGTCGGTGTCGCCGACGAACGTGCGGAGTTCCACCTCTATTTGGGCGCCTTCCAGGCCGCGGAAAAGGGTGTGCAGGCGGTCGGTCAGGCGGCTCAGCACGCTTCCGTGCATGTGGTCGCGGATGTACAGTTCGGGTCTGTCGCCGGAGAGCCGGGAGAAGTCGACGGGCGGGCAGACGAAGAGCGCGAGCCGCAGCTTTCCGTCCCGGGCGATGCTGCCGAGGACGCTCCGCTTCATTGCGGGCGTGGGGGCCCGGTGCGTACGGTCCCATTCGCCGAGCACCAGCAGTGCGGCGGCCGCCTGCGCGTACGTGACGTCCGTGTGGCCCGGGTGTTCGACGGCCAGTGCGGCGGCGAGTCCGGCGACGGGTTCGGATCGGGCCGTGAACTCCTCCAGGGCCTCGTGCAGCCGGCGCGACACCTTCTTCAGGCGTTTGCCGCTCACGGCGAGCCGGACCGAGTCCGCTCCGTTGAAGACCGCGGACTTGAACGGGTCGAGGCGGGTGCGCAGCAGGAATTCCGCGTATTCCGCGAGGGACTCCTCGCGCACGGCGGAAGGCGCCGGAGAAGCGAGTTCGGGGAGGGCGCAGGGTGCGGCGGGAGGGTTCGCCAGGACGACGTCGATGACGTCGCGCGCCTCTGCGATGCGCTGGGTGAGCAGGACCCGGGCCGAGGCCATGTCGTCGCCCAGGCCGCGCCGTTGCAGGGTCGGGGCGCCGGTCATGCCGCGGCACCCCGCCGCGCGATCCGGGCCTTGTCCTCCTCGGATCCGTAACGCCGGTCGAGAAGACGCGTGACGCGCGCCCAGTCGTCGAGGCTCCGGATGGAATTCCGCTGTTCCGCCACGAACGGGTCGCTGCGCCAGGCGAGCGCCCGGGCCCACAGCACGTCGAGGGACTCCTCCAGGACGTTGCCCACCTTCGCCTCGTAATTGGTGGACGCCCTGAACTGGCCGTCCGCCTCGATATGGGCGATCGTCTCGCCCTGGGCGCAGAGCGGGGACGTGGGGAGGAAACTGCGGGCGTCCGTCACGGAGACGTGCGCGCCGTTGCGGGCACGGGACGCCAGCCGCGGTTCCATGTCGCTGAGCGCGGCCAGCTGCTCGTCCGAGAGAAGCTCGCGGGACGCGAACTCCTCCTCCTGGGCGAGGCCTTCGGGAATCACCGCGCCGAAGGACACGTAGTCGATTTCCGGGAAGCGCGACGTCATCTCCTCGACGAATCGCTCCGTGCCGTCCCAGCCGCTGCGCGTCACCGTGTATTCGAGGCCGAGCCGGAAGCAGCGCTCGCCCCGCGCCCTGCGTTCCTGCTTGATGCGGTTGAGGTGCTCCAGCGATTCCATGGACTTCCGGAAGGATCCGGCGCGTCCGCGGATCACGTCGTGGACGTCAGCATTCGCGCCGTCCACACTGACGGCTGCGCCGGTCACGGAGTCGGCGAGCCGCTTTGCTATGCCCTCGTTCATCAGCCAGCCGCTGGTGAAGACGGTGACGGGGACGCCCGCGGATTCGAGCCGGCGCGCCGCCTCGTCCCACCACGGGGCGAGCAGCGGTTCCCCGCCGCCGAACGAGATGCGCTGCGGCCGGGCCGCGGCGATCACGTCCGCCACGCGCAGGGCGTCGTCGCGGCCGAGCATTCTGGCCGGGCGGCGGCCGGACTCGGTGAAGCAGTGCAGACAGCGCAGGGGGCAGGCGTAGGTCAGGTCCCAGACGAACCGCTCGATCGGCCAATTGCCCTGTGGAACGGCAGAGTTCGGTGATTCCATGACGTCGTGTAGGTCCTCTGAATCGGGTAAGTGGGGAAAGTCCGTCGGCCGGCGAAGGGTCACTCGGTCAGCACGTGCTTCCCGGCGGCGATGCTCTCTTCCCAGTTCTGTCCGTCGAATTCGACGTATTCGACGGACTCGGCGGCGTCCAGGCCGAGGCAGCGGGCGTTGACGCTGAAGTAGCCGGTGGGGTGCGAACGGGGCCGGTAGAAGGGCATGATCCCGCAGACCGAGCAGAACGTGTGGTCCGCGATGCAATTGCCGAAGCGGTACGGCTTCAGGTACTGCTGGCCCTGGTGGAGCTCGAACCGCTCCTCCGGGATCATCAGCTCCTGGTGCCCCGACATGAAGCAGATTCCGCAGTTGCACAGGGTGACGGTGAGCCGCCGGGTCGCGAGGACCGAGAACTTCACGCCGCCGCAGTGGCATTGGCCGTCGTACCGGACGTGCTCGACGGGTTCGGAGGCGGGAGCGGACGATGCTTCGGTGGTCATGAGGTACTCCCTTGGGTTTCCGGTTCTCCGTGCCCCGCCGGGGACTTGGCGCCGAGTTCCCGGGCCAGCTTGACGTGGAATCCGAGGTAGGAGCTCTCCTGAATGGGGTGGGGCTCCGGCATGGCCCGGTGCAGGCGGTGGAGATTCAGGGTGGCGACGGCCGGGTAGCGGTGGTGCTCGGCGTGGTAGTTCGCATTCCAGAGCAGGAAGCGCGTCGCCGGATTCGAGCGCACGGTACGGGTGTTGCGTGCGATGTCCGGCGAGCCCCAGAGCCCGTAGTGCTCCGGCAGGGCCAGGAAGATGATGGCCGGTCCCGCGAAATACAGCGGCAGCCAGTAGGCGAAGGCGAGTTCACGCGGGAAGGCGACGGTCAGGGCAAGGGCGGCGAGCAGCCAGCCGCACAGGGCGCGGTTGTCGGCGACGGCCTCGGCGCGGCGCCGGCCGTTGTTGATGCTCGCCGGATATACGCCCCGGCAGTTGCGTGCGATGGTCGCGAACGTGTGGCGCCAGAGGGAGATGCCGGTCAGCGCGTAGAGGTAGGCGTGCAGGCCGGGGTAGGTGCGGTCGGGTTCGGTGTCTCCCTCCACGCCCGTGTACCGGTGGTGGACCAGGTGCTGATAGCGGTAGACGCTGAAGTTGACCAGCAGGGGCGTCGACCAGACCGCTCCCATGATGCGGTTCGCCTTCTTCGACCGCAGGTGGGAGCGGTGGACGCAGTCGTGCGCGGCGTTCAGGAAACCGGCGAGGACGACACCGGACACCATCGAGGCCACCACGGCCGTGGCGCCGAGGCCCGCCTGCATCGCCACCACGACGGCGACGGTGTAGACGGCGAGGACGCCGGCGGCGTGAAGGACCACGCGCCGCTGGTTCGCCTTGGCCAGGTGCCGCAGCAGTGAGGTGTCGAGACGGCGGTCCTGACGGGGTTCGCTCATCGTGCCACGGCTCCGTCGGCCGTTCCGGAGGCGGCGAGTTCCCGTTCCCGCTCCGGTCCGGCGTCCTGGGGGATCACCCGGAGGTCGACGGACATGGGCAGGGCCTCGTGGGGCCGCAGGGAGTCGTAGGGGTGCGAAATGTGCCCGGAAAGGGCCGGTTTGCGGGTGAAGAAGATCAGCATGTCGCGGGTGGCGGCCCTGCCGGGATCGGCGGCCGCGACCGGGGACAGGCTGTGCTTCCGCTCGTGGTCGACGACGAGCAGGGTGTCGAGGAAGGCACGGTGCTGCCGCCTGCCCAGGACGAGCCGGGGATCGGTCTCGTCCCACCGGGTGGCGTTCCGCTCCTGCATGTCGTGGAGGAACGTCACGGCGCTGTCGTCCGTCATGTTGTCGCTGCCGAGGAACGTCGTCATCGTGTGGTCCACGCCGTCGCTGTGGACCCCCTCGAGCGCGGGCTCGCCCACCAGATCGGGGGTGGTGATCGTCCTCAGGTTGAACAGCGTGCAGATCCAGTTGTCACTGCCGTAGTCGAGCTTCGGCCGCCGGGCCGTGCTCACGCCGTGGATCATCAGTGACTTGAAGACGAAGAGGGCCTGCAGGGCCGTGTTCTGCTGGAGGTCGTCGCCGATTTCGTGGAAGACGCGTGCCTTTCCGGAGTCGTGCCGGACGAAGTCCTCCTCCGCGGACAGGGCGAAGGGCTGGAACTCCAGCCGAAAGGCCCGCAGGTCTTTGAAATCGAAACAGAATCGGCCGTTCTTCGACCGCCGGAAGGGCAGTGTCGGATCCTCGCGCAGATCGTCGCTGACCCGCTTGAGCTTCTCCAGGTCCTCCGGGGTGGCGCCGAGGGCCTTGAGGAGTCCGGCCATCCGGTCGCCCGTGACGAAGACCGAGCGGCCGGCGATGTAGTCCGCCCTGATGTCCAGGATTTCGGACAGGGCGTCGTGCGGGGGATCGTTCAATTCGGAGAGGTTCATTAGTCAACCTTTTTGCGGCTCGGTCGCTGCGGCGGGCTCGGTCACTGCCAGCCGGTGGTACAGGCGATGGCGTGCCCGGCGGGGACGGGCTGCGGGGCGGGGACGGAAGCGGCCACGGTCGTGCGCGGCTCGGCGGCCTGGGCGGCCGCGGAGCCGAGGGACAGCTGGACGCCGCAGGCGAGAAGGAAGATCGCGGCAACGGTCTTGGCGGGGCGGGCGAAAGACATGACGACTCCTGATGCTGTGCGACGGAAGGGGTGGCCGGTTCCGGACGGGCAGTTGGTCTGCGGGGCGTCCTGCGGTGCCGGTGATCAGCACTTTTCCGCACCTGCAGGCGCGTTGTCAGCGCTCCGGGCTGGCCTGATCCGGCGGTGGCATAAGCAGTCCACCGGCCGCCGTCCGGCCCGTGCCGGATGCCGTGAACGGCGTCCGGCAGAAGACCGGGGACGCCCCTCCGAGCCCCGGGTGCCGGCCGACAGCGCGCTCCACGACGGCGCGTGCGGCGCGCCGGGCGTCGTCGGGGGAGCGGGCCGCCACGAAGAGACCCAGGGCCACCGGCCGTTCGTCCGCGTGGACGGTGACGTGCTCGATCCCTTCGTCCGTGCGGGCGCACGACATGACAAAGGCAGAGAAATCGTCCGGAACGGGCGCGTGCGATGTATCGAGGAATACATGGACGAGATGCATGGGCAGGAGCATCGGGGAATCCGGCACCATATGCCATGCCGGGCGGCAGGCCGTTTGCGGACGAGGACGGAAACGGCCCCTCCGGTATGCAACTCCCCGCCGTCGGCAAGTGCTTCATGTATTCTCGGTCCGCCCATACCGGTATATCGACGAGCAGAATTGCGCGGCGCGACGGAAAGAGATGGCAGGATGCCGGACACCTTGGGAATGGAAGAGGCGACCGAGCTCGTTTACCGGACGCTGCTCGCCCACCCCGGCGAGCGTTTCGACCGGATTGCGGAACTCGCCGGCCTCGCCGAATCCGAGCTGCGCGCCCGGCTCGACCGGCTCAGTGAACTCACCCTGGTCCGGCCCTCGCACGCGGACCCCGGCCGGCTCCACGTCGTCGCCCCGGAAATAGGCGTGAAGCTCCTCCTGGCGGAGCGGCAGGCCCAACTCGCTTTGGCACAGCAACGGTTGGACGACGCCCGGTACGCGGCGGCGAAACTCGTCGCGCAATTCTCCCGGCATTCGGCCGGCGGCAACGAGAATGTGGAGCGGCTCTCCGACCTCGACGAAATACGCGACCGCATAAGGCTGTTGTGCTCGGACGTGCGCGAGGAGGTCATGGCCTTCGCCCCCGACGGCGCGCAGACGACGGAGAACATGGAGGCCGCCAAACCGCAGGACGCCGAACTCCTCGGCCGCGGCGTCCGCATGCGCACCCTCTACCTGGACAGCCTCCGGAACAACCCGCCCACCGTCGCCTACGCCAACTGGCTCGCGGAACTGGGCGGCCAGGTCCGCACCGTCCCCTCGCTGCCGGTCCGGATGCTGATCGTGGACCGCGCCACCGCCGTCGTCCCCGTCGACAGCGAGGACAGCGCCGCCGGGGCCTTCGTCGTGAGCGGCGGCGGCATCCTCACGGCCCTGTGCGGCCTCTTCGAGTCCGTCTGGGAACGCGCGGCACCGCTCGACTGCAAGAGCGCCAAGGAGCGCGACGACCGCGGCCTGACCGCCTCCGAGGCCGAGGTCCTGCGACTGCTCGCCAAGGGGCACACCGACGAGATGATCGCCAAGCGCATCGGCGTCTCCGCGCGCACCACGCGGCGCATCGCGGCGGACCTGATGGAGAAGCTCGACGCGCGCAGCCGCTTCCAGGCCGGCACCAGCGCGGCCCTGCGTGGCTGGATCACGGCCGACGACGTCATGTCCGCCTGAGCACTGCACCTCAGGGGGTGCCCGCGCCCCGCAACGGGGCGCGGGCCCGGCGTGGACTGCTTATGCCACCGCCGGATCAGGCCACCCCAGGAGCGCTGACAACCTGCCGGGCGTGCGGAAAAGTGCTGATCACCGGCACCGCAGGGCGCTGAACACACCCACTGCCCGACCGGAACCGGCCACCCCATTCCGCAGCGCAGCTCCAGGAGTTGGCCACCATGTCCGACACCACCGCAGTCCTCGAGAAGTTCTCCTCCGACCTTGCCGCAGCACTCGACGAGTACGAGAAGAACGGCTTCGCGATCCTCCGCAACGTCCTCGACCCCGAGCTGATCGCGGAGGCCCGCGACCACGTCGAGTGGCTCGGGCGCCGGTACCCCCATCTCCGCCCGGAGGAGTACCACCACCCCCTGATGCGCAACGACGCCTTCTGGGTGCGCCTGGTCACCGACGAGCGCCTCGTGGACATCGCGGAAGCGGTCCTCGGCCCCGACCTGGCCTGTTTCACCTCGCACTACGTGTGCAAGCCGCCGCGGGACGGCCGCCCGGTGCTGTGGCACCAGGACGGCGCCTACTGGAAGCTGAAGCCGATGGAGGCGCTGACCGTCTGGGCCGCGATCGACGAGTCCACGACGGAGAACGGCTGTCTCCGGATCGTGCCCGGCAGCCACCGGCTCCCGATCCACGCCCCGACGGTGCGCACCGACGTCGCCAACATGCTCTACTCCGAGACCCGCGAGGAACTCGTCCGCGAATGGACCGAGCGGGCCGGCATCGTCGACATCGAGCTCAACCCCGGCGACGTGTCCATCCACCACCCGAACATCCTGCACTGCTCCGAGGCCAACACCTCCGGGAAGCGTCGCTGCGGGCTGGACATCGGCTACATCGCGACGTCCACCCTCGTGGCGAACGACGGCCTCTACCTGGACCCGATCCTGGTGCGCGGCACGCCCGGCGCAGCGGCCAACCAGTACCGCAAGTACCCGGCGTACTCGCCGGAGGAGACCATCCCGTTCCGCGGCCACGAGGAGTGGAACGCCCGCATCGCCGGGATCAACGCACAGGGTGACTTCTCCGAGCCGGCCGTCGGCGAGACGCCGCTGCAGACAACCCACCGCATGGTGCGCCGCCTGGAGGAAGGCACCGTCAGCCGGTGACCCGCCCGTCCCCGTGACGAAAGACGTCCGCAACGCACCACATCAGTGAGAGGCCGGAGGTCGGCTGACCGATGCATGACCCGAAAATGCACCTACTCCTCGCCGTGACCGCGGCCCTGTGCGTCATCGTGCTGGCCGCACAGGTCTGCGGGCGCATCGCCCTCAGGATCGGCCAGCCCGCCGTCGTCGGCGAAATGGTCTCCGGCATCCTGCTCGGGCCCACCCTGCTCGGGGCGCTGGCACCCGGCTTCAGCGGATACGTCTTCTCCGCGGCGACCAAACCCACGCTCTACGTGATCGCCATGTTCGGGCTCAGCCTGTACATGTTCCTGATCGGCCTGGAGCACGAACACCACGCGGAATCCCGCAAGGACGCCCTGCTCCCGGTGGTGCTCTCGGTCTCCGGCGTGCTCGTACCGCTGCTCGCCGGAGGCGCGGCGGCCTACTGGCTGGCGGACTCCTACCGCCCGTCCGGTGTCGGCCTGCCGCTGTTCGTCCTCTTCGTCGGCGGCGCCCTGTCCCTGACCGCGTTCCCGATGCTGGCCAGGGTGCTCCAGGAACGGGACATGATTCACACCCGGTTCGGCGGCATCGCCGTGCGGGCGGCCGCGATCGACGACGCCGCGGCCTGGTGCATCCTCGCCCTGGTGAGTGCGCTCCACCTGCACGGGGACTGGACGGCTGCATGGCGCACCGTCGTGCCGGCCGTGCTGTTCGCAGGGGCGGCCTTCACCGTCCTGCCGAAGGTCTTCCGCGCACCCATGCAGGAGGCGGTGCGCACGGGCCGGATCGGCGACGGGTTGTTCGTGGCCCTGCTCGCCCTGGTGCTGGCGGCCGGCTGGTTCACCGACTACATCGGGATCTACTCGGTCTTCGGCGGCTTCATCTGCGGCATGGCACTGCCCCGCGTACCGGGCTTCTCCGAGCTGCTGAACGCGCGCCTGCTGCAGGTGGTCCGCTGCCTCTTCCTGCCGGTGTTCTTCGCCTTCTCCGGTCTCAACACCGACCTGTCCGGCGCGCTCCACGCAAGTTACCTGTGGGCACTGGCCGTTCTGTTCGCGGCGGCCTTCGTCTCGAAGTCCCTGGCGTCCCTGATCGTCCTGAGGTCCTTCCGCTGGGGCTGGGGCGAGTCGGTCGCGATGGGCGGACTGATGAACGCCCGGGGCCTGATGATCCTGATCTTCATCAACATCGGCCTGGCGATGGGAGTGATCGAGAAGCAGCTCTTCTCCGTCCTCGTGCTCATCGCCATCGCGACCACCGCACTGGCCATGCCGCTCTACCGGATCCACTTCACGCCCGAACGCGAAGAGGCGGCCCGGCAGGCCCGGCAGGGCGGACGGCGGGACGGGGCGGAGCCCTCGCTGCTGCTGGAGAAGGCCGCATGACCGGCGCGCACGACCCCCTCGTCCCGGTCTGCATCGACCGCATCGTCCCCGAGGGACACGGGGTCAAGACCTTCGTCCTCGCACCGGTGACGGGCCCCGCATCCCGCAAACTCGCCTACCGGGCAGGACAGTTCCTCACCCTGCGCCTTCCCGTTTCGGCCGACCGGCCCGTCCTGCGCAGCTACTCCATCTCCTCCTGCCCCGTCTCGGACCCCCGCCTGGCGGTCACGGTCAAGCGCACTGCCGGGGGCACCGGTTCGAACTGGCTCTACGAGACCGCCGAACCCGGCATGACCCTGGAAGTCCTCCCACCGTCCGGCAGCTTCACCCTCGACGACAGCGGAGACGACCTGCTGCTCTTCGCGGCCGGCGTCGGCATCACCCCCGTCTACTCGCTGCTCAAGTACGCCCTGGCCGCGTCCCGCAGGACCGTCCGTCTCCATTACTCGGTGCGCAGCCGCGACACCGCCCCGTTCCTCGGCGCGATCGAGAACCTGGAGCGCCGTCACCCCGGACGCCTGCGGCTCGACCTGCAGGTGACCGGAGCACACGGGCGGCTCGACGCCGCCACCGTCCGGGACCTGGCCGGCACGCTGCACGCGCCGACGTCGTACGTGTGCGGACCGGCCGGCTACACGGCCATGGTGACCGACGCGCTCAGGGCCGCAGGCCGCCCGGAGAGCTCCATCAGGACCGAGTCGTCCGGCCGTCCGCCCTGCACGTCACGAGGTGCCGCCGCATGACCGGATCCGCTGCACCAGTACGGCCGTTGCCCGACCTTGAGCTCGGCCTCGACCTTGACCTGGACGGCATCACGGCGGAGTCCCTGCGCGCGGCCGGACACCTCAAGTGGACGGTGTCCGGGCCGGACCTGCTCGGGGCCTGCGCCGCCGAGATGGACTACGGCACCGCCCCGCCGGTCACCGCGGCGCTGGCCGAGGCGCTCGGCAAGGGTGCCCTCGGGTATCTGCCGCAGGCCCTGGCGGACGGGCTGGCCGAGGCCTGCGCGGCCTGGCAGCGCGACAGTTACGGATGGGACGTGGCACCGGCCGACGTCCGCCTGCTGCCCGATGTCGTCCGCGCCTTCCATGTGGCGATCGAGCACTTCTCCCGCCCCGGCTCGCCCGTGATCGTGCCCGTCCCGGCGTTCACACCGTTCCTGACGGTGCCCGGACTGCTCGGCCGGGAGGTCATCCCGGTCGAGATGGTCCGCTCGGCAGGCCGGTACGTCCTCGACCTGGACGCGCTGGACCGTGCGTACACCGTCGGGGGGCACCTGCTGGTGCTCTGCAACCCGCACAATCCGACCGGCCGGGTGATGGAAACAGGCGAACTTCAAGCGATCAGTGAGGTGGTTGAGCGACACGGCGGACGTGTCTTCGCCGACGAGGTGCACGCTCCGCTGGTGTACGGCGGCCACCGTCATGTGCCCTACGCCGCCACGTCACCGGCTGCCGCGCAGCACACCGTCACAGCCACCTCCGCGTCCAAGGCGTGGAACCTCGCCGGGCTCAAGTGCGCTCAGATGGTGCTCGGCAACGATGCCGACCGCGACCGGTGGGAGCGGCTCGGGCGGCTGGCCACCGACGGCACGTCGACTCTCGGTGCGGTGGCCGGAACGGCCGCGTACCGGGCCGGCCGGCCCTGGCTCGACGCGGTGCTCGCCCGGCTCGACCGCAACCGGCACCTGCTGGGCGAGCTGCTGGCCGAACACCTCCCGCAGGTGCGCTGGACCCCGCCCGAGGGGACCTACCTGGGCTGGCTGGACTGCCGGGACCTGGACCTGCCGGGGCCCGACCCGGCCGCGCACTTCGCCGCGGCGGCGGGGGTGACCACGGTCGACGGCGGCACCTGCGGTGCACCGGGCCGCGGTTTCGTCCGGGTCAACTTCGCCACCACCCCGGAGATCCTTACCCGCATCGTGCGGCAGCTGGCCGCAGCAGCGGCCTGAACACACCAACTTCTTCAGAGACTTCAGCGCACAACCATGCGCTCAACCATGCGTACGACCTTGCAGAGAAAGGCTCGGACAGAGCAATGAAGCGTGACATCACCGTCATCGGCGGCGGCACGGCAGGCCTGATCGCGGGCATCACCCTGATCCGCACCTGCCCGGACGTGAACGTGACCGTCATCCGCTCCACCGCGATGGGCACCATCATGGTCGGCGAGGGCACGTTCGCGGACACGCCCAACTACCTGCACGGCGTGCTGGGCATCCCCAAGGAGGACTTCTACCGGGAGGTGAACCCCGTGTGGAAGCTCGGCGTGCGCTTCCTGTGGGGCCCGCGCCCGTACTTCGACTACCCCTTCAACGAGCAGTTCGACAACCAGATCCTGCCCACCGCGCAGAAGCCGTGGGGCTACTACCACCTCGACGACCACACGGGCCCCATGGTGGCCGGCGCGGCCCCCGGCGGGGCACCGGCCAGGAGCGTCGGCTACCACATCGAGAACCAGCCCTTCGTGGCCTACCTGGAGCGCCACTTCGCCGGTCTGGGAGGTCAGTTGGTCGATGCGAAGGTGGTGACCGCGGACATTGGCGAACGAGGCGTGGAGAGCGTCCTCCTCGAGTCGGGCGAGCGGCACACGGCGGACTTCTTCGTCGACGCCTCCGGCTTCCGCGCCGAGCTGATCAACCAGGGGCTGGGGGAGCCGTTCGTCAGCATGCGCGACCACCTCTTCTGTGACCGGGCGGTCGTCGGCGGCTGGGCGCGGAACGGCGAGCCGGTCAGGCCGTACACCACCATGGACACCATGGATGCGGGCTGGTGCTGGCGGATCGACCACGAGCACACCATCAACCGGGGCTACGTCTTCAGCAGCGCGTACCTCAGCGACGACCAGGCCGCGGAGGAACTCGTCCGGAAGAACCCGAAGATCGACCCGTCCGCCGTGCGCGTGGTGCCCTTCGCGGCCCGGCGCATCCGCCGCCCCTGGGTGAAGAACGTGGCAGCCATCGGCAACGCCTGCGGATTCGTCGAGCCGTTGGAGGCGACGAACATCCAGGTCATCTGCATGCACGCCCAGCGGCTCGCCAAGGCCCTCGCGGCCGGCGGCCTGACCGACGCGAAGCTCGCCGAGGAGTACAACCGGTCCGTCAACACGCAGTGGGAGGACATCAGGGACTTCCTCGCCCTCCACTACAAGTTCAACACCCGTCTGCAGACGCCGTTCTGGGAGATGGCGGTCCGGGACACCCCGCTGGGCGGCCTGGAGGAGTACGTCGCGCAGTACCAGGAGCACGGACCGGCGCTGCTGACGGGCCCCGACGGCAAGCCGTCGAGCATGTTCGGCTACGACGGCCACCTCGCGGTCCTGCTCGGACTGCGGGCGCCGTGGCGCGACGGCGGAATCCGCTAGGGGCCGGGGGACCTCCGTCATGACCGACGACACGCTTGTCGCACGGCACTACGAGACCTTCAGCGAGGGCCCGAGGCTGACGAAGTCACGGGTCCGGAGGCTGGAGTTCGACACCTCGCTGCACGTGCTCGGCGGACACCTCCCGCCGGGCTCCGCCCTCCTCGAACTCGGGGCCGGGCACGGGGCGTACTCCCTGCACTACGCCCGCCGCGGCCACCGGGTCACGGCGACCGACCTGGTCGCCGCCAACGTCGAGGCCATGCGGGCCCGGGCCGACGCGGAGGGCCTGCAGGCGGCGGTCGACGTCCGGCAGGCCGACGCCACGCGCCTCGGACAGTTCGGCGACGGGGAGTTCGGGGCGGTCCTCTGCCTCGGCCCCTACTACCACCTGCGCACGCAGGAGCTCCGCCGGCGCGCGCTGGACGAGTGCCGGCGGGTGGTGCGGGCCGGCGGCATCGTGGCGGTCTCGTACATCAACCGCCCCCTCGCCGTGAACTACCTGCTCGCGACGGGCCGGGCCCTCGCCGCGGAGCAGTACGCCTCCCTGGCACAGCCCGACGATCTCCGCACCGACTACCCGGACGACTTCTTCAACGTGGCCCACTTCTCCACGCGGGAGTCGGTCGACGCGGACCTGCAGGCGTGCGGCTTCGAGACCGTCGAGCACGCGGGCACGGACGGGCCGAGCGGCTTCTTCCCCCGCGTCCTGGAGGACCTCGACGAGGACGCCTACCGGGACTACCGCGCGTACCACCTCGGGACCGGCTCGCGGGCGGCGGGCGCCAGCAGCCACTGCCTGGCGGTCGCCAGACGGACGTGACGGGCGCGACGGGCGAATCGGGTCGATCCGGACGGGGACTCCCCGGGCGTTTGCCCGGACTTGGCGCTTCGGGGAGCGAAGTTTGGCCATGCCGATGCATGGCTGAAATCTGACGGCTCAAAACTTGTTAGGTAAACCTTCCCTGTCCTAGGTTCTGGCGCATCACGCCGGGGTCGGGTGCCCCACGAGCCGCGTTCCCCCGGGTGCGCGGCGCCGCCCGTAACCGGCTGGATCCAGCCGTTCCGGGTGAAGCCGACCGGCCGAACCCTGCCCACTGCGGAGGTCCCCCACCATGCTCCGATCCCTCAGGCCCGTCGCCGTGCTGTCGCTCACGACCGCCTGTCTCCTCGGACTGACCGCCTGCGGCGGTTCGTCCGGCAGCAAGGACGACAGCGACGCCTCGTCGGCGTCGAACGGAGCGTCCCTCAAGGGTCAGACGGTCACCGTCTACAGCGGTCAGCACGAGCAGACCGTCAAGGCACTGGCCGCGGACTTCGAGAAGCGCACCGGCGTCAAGGTCGAGCTGCGCTCCGGTGACGAGGCCGAGCTCGCCAACCAGATCCTCCAGGAGGGCGCGGCTTCCCCGGCCGACGTCTTCTACGCCGAGAACCCGCCCGCACTGACCACCCTGGAGGAGAAGGGCCTGCTGGCCCCGGTGAAGGCGGACACCCTCAAGGCCGTTCCCTCCCCGGACAGTTCACCCAAGGGCGACTGGGTCGGCATCTCCGCCCGCACCGCCGCCTTCCTCGCCGCCGAGGGCAAGGGCGCCGACACCGCACCGCCGTCCTCCGTGCGCGACCTGGCCAAGCCGGAGTGGAAGGGACGCCTCGGCATCGCACCCGGCGAGACCGACTTCGCGCCCGTCGTCACGCGCATGATCAAGACCGACGGCGAGGACGCCGCCAAGAAGTGGCTGGAAGGCCTGAAGGCCAACGCCAAGACCTACGACAGCAACGAGGACCTGTCCGCCGCCGTCAACAAGGGCGAGGTCGAGGGCGGCGTCATCGACCACTACTACTTCTACCGCCTGCGCGACGAGCAGACCGCCGCCAAGACCCACGCCAAGCTGCACTACTTCGCCAAGGGCGACCCGGGCGCGCTCGTCGACGTCTCGGGCGCGGCCGCCCTCAAGCACGGCAAGCACCAGCAGGCCGCTCAGGCGTTTCTCGCCTACCTGGCCAGTGCGCCCGCACAGAACGTGATCGCCACCTCCGAGAGCTACGAGTACCCGCTCGTCCCGGGCGTCAAGGGCAAGAGCGAGCTCCCCGCACTCGACACCATCGGCACCGTCGCGAACGTCGCCGACCTCGGTGACGGCAAGGAGGCCCTCAAGCTCCTCCAGGACACCGGTCTCCTGGCGTGAGCACCCTCCGTTCCCCCGGTGGTCCGTCGCCGCTGCTGCGGTGGCGGGCCGCCGGCCTGCTGCCCGCTGCCGCCTTCGCCGTCGTCGCCGCGGTGGTCTCGCCGCTCGCGTTCGTCGGTGTCCAGGCCGCCCAGGCGGGCTGGGAGCAGGCCCACCGCCTGCTCGGCCGCCCGCTGATCGCCACCCTGCTGTGGAACACCGCCACGCTGGCCCTCGCGGTCACCTTCGCCACCGCCGTCCTCGGCTTCGGCGCGGCGTACCTGGTGGAGCGCACCGACCTGCCGGGCCGCCGCTGGTGGGCCGTCGCGCTCGCCCTCCCGCTCGCCGTGCCCGAGTTCGTCCGCGGCTACTCCTGGGTCTCGCTGACCGGCTCGGTCCGCGGCTACTGGGGAGCGGTGCTCGTGATGACCTGCTCGCTGTACCCGCTGGTGTTCCTCCCGGTCGCCGCGACCCTGCGGCGCGCCGACACCGCAGCCGAAGAGGTCTCCCGCAGCCTCGGACGGGGCCCGTTCGCGACCCTCTGGCGCGTCACCCTGCCCCTCACCCGTCCCGCACTGGCCGGCGGCGCACTGCTGGTGTCGCTCTATCTGCTCGGCGAGTACGGGGCGTTCGCGATGCTGCGCTTCACCACCTTCGCCACCGCCATCTTCAGCGAGTACAAACTGGGCTTCGACGCGGCCTCGGCCGCACTGCTCACCCTGGTGCTCGTCGCCCTCGCCCTGCTGCTCGTCCTCCTGGAGGCGACCGCAGGCCGCCGTGGCCGCACCGCCCGCCGCGCCACCGCCGGCCGCAGCGCCGCCCCCGCCCGGCTCGGCCGCTGGACAGTGCCCGCTCTGGCCGCACTGGCCGCTCTCGTCGCCACCGCGCTCGGCGTGCCGGTCTACGCCCTCGGCTACTGGCTTGTGCGCGGCAGCTCCACCACGCTCCCGCAGGCCTCGGTGCTCACCGCCGCGCTCACCACGCTCGGCTACGCCGCCGTGTCCGCCCTCGTCGCCACCGCGACCGCTGTCCCCGTCGCCCTGTACGCCTGGCGGCGCGACAGCCGGCTCGCCCGGGCCGCCGAGAGCGCCGCCTACCTCACCCGGGCGCTGCCCGGCATCGCGGTCGCCCTCTCCGTCGTCTACTTCGCGATCCGCTACGCCCAGCCGCTCTACCAGCAGCCCCCGATGCTCGTCGCCGGGTACACGGTGCTCTACTTCTCGCTCGCCCTGACGGCCGTGCGGGCCGCCCTGGCCCAAGTGCCGCCCGGTGTCGAGGAGGTGGCCCGCTCGCTCGGCACCCGCCCGGCCGCGGTACTGGCCCGCATCACGCTGCCGCTCGTGCTGCCCGGCCTCGGCGCGGCCGCCGCCATGGTCGCCCTCACCGCCAGCACCGAACTGACCGCCACCCTGCTGCTCCGCCCGACCGGCACCGAGACCCTCGCCACCCGCTTCTGGACGTACACCAGCGGCCTCGCCTACGGAGCCGCAGCACCGTACGCCGCAGTGATGGTGGCCCTGTCCGTACCGCCCGTCCTCCTGCTCACCCGCCGCACGCTCGGCGCCGATCCCCGTACGGAGACAACGCGATGAGTGGCCTCTCGATCAAAGGGTTGCGTGCCGCGCACGGCCGGAACGAGATCCTCGCCGGAGTCGACCTGACGGTCGAGGACGGGGCGCTGGCCTGTGTGCTCGGACCGTCCGGGTGCGGCAAGAGCACCCTGCTGCGCGTCATAGCAGGCTTCCATCCGGCCACGGAGGGCGAAGTCGCCCTGGGCGGCCGGCTGCTGGACGACGGACGGCGCCGACTGCCCGCCGAGCACCGCAGGATCGGCTATGTGCCGCAGGACGGTGCGCTGTTCCCGCACCTGACTGTGGCCGGCAACATCGGCTTCGGCCTGCCGCGCGGCCGCCGCCGCGAGAAGGTCGCCGAACTCCTCGCCCTGGTCGGCCTCGACGGCCTCGCCAAGCGCCACCCGCACCAGCTCTCCGGAGGCCAGCAGCAGCGCGTCGCCCTCGCCCGCGCCCTGGCGGCCGAACCCGAACTGCTCCTGCTGGACGAGCCGTTCGCGGCCCTCGACGCGGCCCTGCGCACCGACCTGCGGGCCGAGGTCGCTGCGACGCTGCGACGCGCCGGGGCGACCGCGATCCTGGTCACCCACGACCAGGAGGAGGCCCTGTCCTTCGCCGACACCATCGCCGTCCTGCACGCCGGCCGCACGGCCCAGCAGGCCGCCCCGCAACAGCTCTACCGCGAGCCCGCCGACACCGCCATCGCCCGCTTCCTCGGCGAGGCCAACCTGGTCCCGGCCACCGTGGCGGACGGCAAGGCCGAGACCGTCTTCGGCACCCTCCCGCTGACCACGGCCGCGAACGGCGAGCGCGACGGCCTCGTCCTGCTGAGACCACGTCAACTCCGCCTCCGCACCGACCCCGGCCCGGGCGCGGTCCGCGCCCGGGTGCAGACGTGCCGCTTCCGCGGCCACGACCACAGGATCGAACTCCTCCCCACGCATTCGGACGGCCTGCCGCCCGCCCTCATCGCCTACACCGACGCGCCGTGGCCGACGGGGGAGGCGTACGTGGAGGCGCAGGGGCCGGTACATGTGGTGGAGGGGCGGTAGGGGCGCGCACAGATCGCCTGCGGGGCGGGCAGCAGCGTCGCGGCCCTGTCGGCGTTCTGCGCCGCGAGGCCGGGCCCGACCCTTACGCCCCTGCTACGCCGCCCCCACTAACCTGCCCTTGACCAGCAAAAACGCCCCTCCCGGAGGGGAGAGGCGAAGGGTGGAGCGCGAGCGCCCCCGGCAGGACTCGAACCTGCGGCCAAGCGCTTAGAAGGCGCCTGCTCTATCCACTGAGCTACGGGGGCCGGTCTGGTGCTGCGGTCGCGGACGGCTGAAGCCCCGGGCTCGGTGGTGCCGTGACCTTGCCGGGGACAAGGATAGGGCTCCGCGTACCTCGTCCCGGTTGCTTCACCTCCGTGACACGATGTGGAGGTTCGGTGAAGCGGTCCTGATAATCGCAGGCAGGTGCGATTTTCGCATCGTTTTTGACGCCCTGGGCACCGGGTGTTGTGCACTCGTTATGCCTGGGCCCCTTGCGCCACGCCTCGCGCGCCAGGGGTGATTTGCTTCAAAAACACCCCAGAATTGGGCATTCTGCACGTGTGGCGACCTTGGACGTACGGCCCCGGCTGCTCGATGCACTGTCCGCACTGCGTGACCGTGTCGACGCCGCACGCTTTCCACTCCCCCTTCCCGGCGCGGCCCGCGCCCGTCGAAACCGGGCCGAGCTCCTGGCGCAGCTCGACGACTATCTGGTGCCCCGCCTGTGCGCCCCCGAAGCGCCGTTGCTCGCGGTCGTCGGAGGGTCCACGGGGGCGGGCAAGTCCACGCTGGTCAACTCGTTGGTGGGGCGGCGGGTCACTGAGGCGGGGGTGCTGCGGCCGACAACCCGTACGCCAGTTCTGGTCTGTCATCCGGACGACCACCACTGGTTCGCGGGGCCCCGGGTGCTGCCGCGGCTGCACCGGGTCTGGGTGCCGGCCCAGGAGGGTGCCGCGTACGAGGCGGGCGGAATGGACGACGCCGTGGAGGCGGGGGCTCCGGAAGCGGCCGACGGCGACGCGGGGGAGGGGCCGGACGACGGGCTCAGCTCACTGCGGATCGAGACCGACCGTTCCCTGCCGCGCGGGCTCGCGCTGCTGGACGCGCCCGACATCGACTCCCTCGTCGCCCGCAACCGCGAGCTCGCCGCCGCACTGATCTGCGCCGCCGACGTCTGGGTACTCGTCACCACTGCCACCCGCTACGCCGATGCGGTGCCCTGGCACCTGCTGCGCACCGCCAAGGAGTACGACGTCACGCTCGTCACGGTGCTGGACCGGGTGCCGCACCAGGTCGCTGCCGAGGTGTCCCGCCAGTACGACGCGCTGCTGGAACACGCGGGCCTGGGGGACGTGCCCCGCTTCACCATTCCCGAACTCCCGGAGTCCGCCGGCGGCGGCAGCGGACTGCTGCCCGCCACCGCCGTCGCCGGGCTGCGCGCCTGGCTCGCCCAGCGGGCCCAGGACCCGGCGGCCCGGACGGTGGCCACCGCCCGGACCGCCGCCGGGGTGCTCTCCTCCCTCGGCGCACGGCTGCCCGGGCTCGCCGGGGCGTCGGCCGTGCAGCACGCGGCGGCCGTCCGGCTGCTGCAGCGCGTCGAGGACGCGTACGGGCGCGCCGTGGAGCGCGTACGGCTCGCCGTCGAGTCCGGCGAGATGCTCGCCGGGGACGCCCTGACGCACTGGCGCGGACATCCACAGGACAGCACGCCCGACGAGTTGCTCACGGCCCTCACCGGCTCCCTCGTCGCGCTGCTGAGCTGTGCGGCCGACGCCGCCGACGAGGAGATCGCCGCGGCCTGCGGCGACGATCCGGCCACCGGTTCGGTGCTCGCACCGAGCGACCCCGACGGGGCCGCCGGACGGATCGGTGTGGCCGCGCGGCGCTGGCGGCGGTGCCTGGAGGAGATCGCGGAGGAGGAGGTGCGGGCCGCCGAGCGGGCCGCGAGCCTCGACGGGGAACACGTTGCCGCGCTGCTCGCAGCGGCGTTGCTGGGGGGCCGCCGGGCGCGCACGGCGGGGGAGACGCTGGCCGAGTTGCTGGGCGCGCAGGGCGCGCTGCGGCTGCACGACCGGGGAGGGGACCTGCTGTCCGGTTGTCTGGAGCAGGTGCTCGACGCCGAACGGGACCGCAGGGCGGCCCCTTTGGAGGCGCTCGAGGTGACGCCGGAGCACCAGGTCGACCTGATCGCCGCGTTGTCCGTCCTGCAGAAGGAGAGGTGACCGCAGTGCAGACCACCGGCAGGAGCGACGCACGGGGCGAGGGCCGCTCTCCCGGCGACTCCGGGGACCGGGCCTGGGACGACGGCCTGATCGCGCGCCGGGCACGGCCCGAGCGCCCCGCACACTCCCCGCTGACCGCCACGGCGCTTCCGCCGGAGCACACGGCCCCACCCGTGAGCCCTCTGCCCCCGGGGCCGCCCCGGAGTGCGCCGAGCCCCGTGGGGCACGCCCTGCGGCCGAGACTGGACGCCCTGCGCGAGCTGGTGGGGCTGTCCGGGGCGCGGCTGGACCGGCGCACGCTCGCCGAGGCGCGGCGGGTGCTGGAGGAGGCCGCGGCTCGGCAGCGCTATTCGTTCGACCTCACCGTCGTCGCCATCGCGGGCTCGACGGGCAGCGGCAAGTCGACCCTCTTCAATGCCCTGGCCCGGGCGCAGCTTTCGGAGGCCGGGGTGCGGCGGCCGACCACCGCGCTTCCCGTCTCCTGCGCCTGGTCGGACCGTGCGGAGGGGCTGCTGGACCGGCTCGGCATCCCGGCACGGGCGCGCCGGCAGCCGGTGCGCCCGTACGACCGGTCGCTGAACGGTCTCGTCCTGCTGGACCTGCCGGACCACGACTCGGCCGCGGCCGGCCACCGCGAGCAGGTGGACCGGCTGCTGCGGCTGGTGGATGCGGTGATCTGGGTGGTGGACCCGGAGAAGTACGCGGATGCGGTGCTGCACGAGCGCTATCTGCAGCCGCTCGCCGGGTATGCGGAGGTGACCTTCGTCGTCCTCAACCAGGTCGACCGGCTGTCCCGGGACGCCGCCGACCAGGTGCTCGACGACCTGCGGCGGCTGCTGGACGACGACGGGCTGGCCCTGGGCGAGCACGGTGAGCCGGGGGCCGTGGTGATGGCGATCTCGGCTCTGACGGGCGAGGGGATCGGGGAACTGCGCGAGCTGCTGGGCCAGTTCACGGCCCGGCGGACCGCGGCGGAGCTGCGGCTGACGGCCGATGTGGACGGCGTGTCGGCGCGGCTGCGGCAGGCCTACGTGACCGACGGGCGGCCCGGGCTGACCGAGCAGGCACGACAGGAGTTCGAGGACCGGCTGGCCGAGGCGGTGGGCGCGCAGGCGGCCGGGCTCGCGGCGGAGCGGGCCTGGCGGCGGGACGCCGAGCGCGCGTGCACGACGATGTGGCGGCGGGCGCGGCGCTGGTACCGGGCCCTGATCGCACGGGTGTGGCTGTGGCTGCGGGCGCTGGGGCCGTGGCTGGGGTTCTCGGGGGTGGACGAGGACGAGATCGACGGCGTGGGCGGTATCCGCGACATGAGCGAGTTCGTGCCGGCGGACGATTACGACGAGGGGGGCGTGCACGACGTCGACGCTCTCGACGTCTCCGACCCCCTCGGGGCCGAGGCCACCGTCGATGCGGCCGGGATGCCTGCGGCGGCGCGGCGCACCGCCTCCCGGCCCCTGGTCGAACAGGCCGTGCGGACGCTGGCGCACGAGGCCGCCACCGGGCTGCCCGGCCCCTGGGCGCAGGCCGTGCGCGAGGCCGCGGTGCGCGGGGCCGACGGGCTGGCCGACGCGCTCGACGAGGCGACCGCCGTCGCGGCGTCCGCGCCGGTCGTGCGGCGCCCGGGAGGCTGGCACACCGGGGGCAGCTGGCGCGCGGCGGGTCGGCTGACGAAGGCCGACGAGGGCGGTGTGTGGGGTATCTCCCGGGGCTGGCGTACGGGCGTGGGGCGTGCTGCCGCGTGGCGTACCCGCGGGGGCGGCGCCGTGCGGGCGGCCCGGCCGCGGTGGTGGACGGTGGTGGCGGTGGGGCAGGTGGCCCTGTTGGGGCTGCAATTGCTCGGGGTGGCAGGACTGGTGGGGGTGCTGACAGGGGACTTCGGGGTGCCGTGGTGGGTTCCGGGGCTGCTGGTGGCGGGGGCTGCGGCCGGTGGGCCGGCCCTTGCATGGTGCTGCCGGGTGGCGGCGCGGGGGCCGGCCCGGCGGTACGGGCTGGAGATCGAGCGGCGGCTGCGGGAGGCCGCGGCGGGATGCGGGCGGGCGCGGGTGCTCGAGCCCGTGGCGGCGGAGCTCCTGCGGTACCAGGAGGTGCGGGCGCAGTTCGTGATCGCCGCGGGCGAGGTGTGAGGGGCTGACGAGGCGACAGAGGCTGGTGGGCATCGTCCGGGTGACGGGGTTTTCCACAACCCGCGGGTAGTCCACAGCCCTCAGCAGACTCTCGCGATCGCGGGCACGATGAGGTCACGCGGCCGGGCAATCGGGCACCGGCCGGGCGCGCAGAGGCTGCGCAGGGGTACGGGGGGCGGTTCGCATGAACGAGACGTTGGTGACGGTCGTGGGCAACGTGGCCACGCCGCCGGACTTCCGGGAGACGGCCGGCGGGGCGTCCGTCTCGCGCTTCCGGCTCGCGGCGACGGTGCGGCGCTGGGACCGGGGGCGGGAGGAGTGGGCGGACGCCTACACCAGCTTCTACACGGTCTGGGCGTGGCGGGCGCTGGCGGGAAACGTGGTGGGGTCGCTTTCGGTGGGGGAACCGGTCGTCGTCCACGGCAAGTTGAAGATCCAGGAGCAGGAGCGCGACGGAAAACGGTGGCTGTCCGCCGACATTGACGCAGTGTCCGTCGGGCACGATCTCGCGCGGGGCACGTCGGCGTTCCGCCGGGTGTCGCAAGCGAGACCGCTGCCGCTCGAGCCGGTGCGGATGGCAGGGATGCCGGTGACGGCAGGGGAGGTCATCGCCGCCGGAGGGGTCGGCGAGGCGGCCCGGGCGGTCGGGGTGTCTTCGTAGGGCCGCGCAGGCCGGGTTCGCGGGGTCGGGACAACAACCCCCGAAAATGGGGGATTTGTCCGGTTGATTTATCGATAAGGCCAGGTCAGGAGCGGCGCCGCCGGTAACGATTCCGATTCGGATCCGGGATCCGGGCGGCTGAGTGGAACCAGGCCTTCTCCCCGCTCTTTAGGATCTCCGTCCGTAGCAACGGGGGCCACTGCGTATTCAGTTGCCCGGTGGGGCGCACGCCCGGAGGAGTGCGGCGAGCTGCGCCTGCCCGAAAGGAAACCATGAACTCTGTCACGAGGCGGGGCGCAGCACGCCTTGCCGCGGCAGTCCTGGCATCCGGACTTGCCGTCGTGGGGGCCATAGCCGCCGCGGGTCCGGCCGCGGCGGTCAGGGTGCCGCAGAACCAGGGGGGCGTCAGTGCGGCACTCGGCGCCATCACGGCCGGCGGCCGGGCCGTCGTGCACGACCGGCGCAAGACCGGCGAGGTGGCCGCGGGGCTCTTCGAGATGAAGGTCGACGGCGGCGGTGCGCTGCAGACGTACTGCATCGACATCCTGACCAACACCGTGGACGGCGCGAAGTACCGGGAAGCCGGCTGGAGCCAGTCGTCCCTGCACGACAACAAGGACGCCGGGAAGATCCGCTGGATCCTCCAGCACTCCTACCCCCAGGTCAACGACCTGGCCGCGCTCGCCAAGGACTCCGGTGCGGGCACGCTCGACGCGAACACCGCCGCCGCGGGCACCCAGGTCGCCATCTGGCGGTACTCGGACCACGTCAGCGTGGACGCGCAGAACCCCGAGGCGCAGAAGCTCGCCGACTGGCTCTACAAGAGCGCGCAGGACGTCGAGGAGCCCAAGGCCTCGCTGACCCTCGCCCCCTCGGCGGTCTCCGGCAAGTCCGGGCAGCGCCTCGGCCCCGTCACGGTCCGCACCGATGCGGCCAGCGTCACCGTGGCCCCCTCCGGGGACGCCGCGGCCAAGGGCGTGAAGATCGTCGGCAAGGACGGCAAGCCGGTCACCACGACGGCCGACGGCGGCGAGCTGTACTTCGCCGTCCCGGCCGGCGCCCCGGACGGCTCCACCTCGCTCAAGGTCACCGCCGCGACCAAGGTCCCGGTCGGCCGGGCCTTCATCGGCGATCACATCAAGACCCAGGCCCTGATCCTGGCCGGCTCCAGCGAGAGCACCGTCTCCGCCGGCGCCACCGCGACCTGGGCGAAGAAGGGCGCCGCCCCGGCCGTGGCGGCCAGGAAGGACTGCACCAAGGACGGGGTGGAGATCACCGTCGACAACAAGGGCGACGAGGCCTTCCCCTTCGAACTGGCGGGCAGACGGCACACGGTCCGGCCCGGCGGATCCGAGACGGTCGTCGTGAAGGCCGGGGAGGACAAGGCCTACCGGGTCGCGGTCACCGGTGCGAACGGGTACTCCCGGACGTTCTCCGGGATATTGGACTGCCAGACCGCGGAGAGCGGCTCCACCGGCTCCATGGGAGGCGCCCCCTCGGCCCGGCCGAGCACCGGTCCGTCCCCGGTCGCCGACGGTGACCTCGCGACCACCGGCGGCAGCGGTTCGACCCCCGTCGTGGCGGGGCTGGCCGTGGTGCTGATCGTGGCCGGCGGCGGTGCGGTCTACGCCCTTCGCAGGCGGGAGGCGGCCGGCGGCCGGTGAGGTGTGCGGTCCGCGGGTGCCGTGCCACGGCATTCGTGCAGGCGGTGGCCGGGTTCGCCCGGTCACCGTCCCGGCCGGGCCGTTAACGCGTTTCCGCCCGAGGGTGCCGGTACGGCAAGATGGGTGTGTCTGCCCTCATGCGGCGGCGCCGCACATTGGCCCTTCTCGATTGCCGGACGGTTTCTCTTGGCTGAGTACATCTACACCATGCGCAAGACGCGCAAGGCGCACGGCGACAAGGTCATCCTCGATGACGTGACGCTGAGCTTCCTGCCCGGTGCGAAGATCGGTGTGGTCGGCCCCAACGGCGCCGGTAAGTCCACCGTCCTCAAGATCATGGCCGGGCTGGAGCAGCCGTCCAACGGCGACGCCTTCCTCTCCCCGGGCTACAGCGTCGGCATCCTGATGCAGGAGCCGGAGCTCGACGAGAGCAAGACCGTCCTGCAGAACGTCCAGGACGGCGTCGCCGGCATCAAGGGCAAGCTCGACCGGTTCAACGAGATCGCCGAGCTGATGGCGACCGACTACTCGGACGCGCTGCTCGACGAGATGGGCAAGCTCCAGGAGGATCTGGACCACGCCAACGCCTGGGACCTGGACGCCCAGCTCGAGCAGGCCATGGACGCCCTGGACTGCCCGCCCGGCGACTGGCCGGTCACCAACCTCTCCGGTGGTGAGAAGCGCCGTGTGGCCCTGTGCCGTCTGCTGCTCGAGGCCCCCGATCTGCTGCTCCTCGACGAGCCCACCAACCACCTCGACGCCGAGTCGGTGAACTGGCTGGAGCAGCACCTGGCCAAGTACGCGGGCACCGTCGTGGCGATCACCCACGACCGGTACTTCCTGGACAACGTGGCCGAGTGGATCCTGGAGCTCGACCGCGGCCGCGCGATCCCCTACGAGGGCAACTACTCCACCTACCTGGAGAACAAGGCCTCGCGTCTGAAGGTCGAGGGCCAGAAGGACGCCAAGCGCCAGAAGCGCCTCAAGGAAGAGCTGGAGTGGGTCCGCTCCAACGCCAAGGGCCGCCAGGCCAAGTCCAAGGCGCGACTGGCCCGTTACGAGGAGATGGCCGCCGAGGCCGAGAAGATGCGGAAGCTGGACTTCGAGGAGATCCAGATCCCGCCGGGCCCGCGTCTGGGCAGCATCGTCGTCGAGGTCAACAACCTCTCCAAGGCCTTCGGCGAGAAGGTCCTCATCGACGACCTGTCGTTCACCCTGCCGCGCAACGGCATCGTGGGTGTCATCGGCCCGAACGGCGCCGGCAAGACCACCCTGTTCAAGATGATCCAGGGTCTGGAGACCCCGGACTCCGGCGACATCAAGGTCGGCGAGACCGTCAAGATCTCGTACGTCGACCAGGGCCGCGCCAACATCGACCCCAAGAAGACGCTGTGGGCCGTCGTCTCCGACGAGCTGGACTACATCAACGTCGGCCAGGTCGAGATGCCGTCCCGCGCCTACGTCTCCGCGTTCGGCTTCAAGGGCCCGGATCAGCAGAAGCCGGCCGGCATCCTCTCCGGCGGTGAGCGCAACCGCCTGAACCTGGCGCTCACCCTCAAGCAGGGCGGCAACCTGCTCCTCCTCGACGAGCCGACCAACGACCTCGACGTCGAGACCCTCTCCTCGCTGGAGAACGCCCTGCTGGACTTCCCGGGCTGCGCCGTGGTCGTCTCCCACGACCGCTGGTTCCTCGACCGGGTGGCCACGCACATCCTGGCGTACGAGGGCAACTCGAAGTGGTTCTGGTTCGAGGGCAACTTCGAGTCCTACGAGAAGAACAAGATCGAGCGGCTCGGTCCGGACGCCGCCCGTCCGCACCGCGCCACGTACAAGAAGCTGACCCGGGGCTGATGACGCAGTCGCTGCGCTTCGCCGACGCCGGGGAGGCGGCCGATCTGGCCGCCTTCCTGGCCCGGCTGATCCACTACGACCGGGCCGCCGCCGTCCGGCTGCAGGCCGGGGGCGGGGTGCTGGGCGTCTTCGGACGGCCGCCGTCCTTCGAGGTGCTCGCGATCCGCACGGCCCGGCTGGCCGAGGAGGCCGTGCTGGACGTGACGGTCTCGGCGGGGCAGCTCGCCGATGCGCTGGACGCGGCCGGGGCGCAGGGCACGCCCGTCGTCGTGCCGGAGGCCGTCACCGGGCCGCCGTGGGCGGGGGTGCTGCCCCCGCGCGGCGGCTGGCAGCGGGTGCCGGGCCTGCCGGACGCACAGGCGATACACGGCGCACTGAGCGCCGCCGTCGCCGAGTTCCGCGCGCGCGACCGGGCGCTGCCGGAGGAGCGGCGGACGCGCGGCGAGCGTGATCGTATCGGCCGCCAGATCTGGTCCCGCACGCTCGGGGACACCGGGCTGCCGCTGCGTGCCGTGCACGCGGCGCAGGCGCTGGGCTTCCTGCGGCCTGCGGCCCGTCAGCAGCAGATGGCCGTCGCCGCCTCCCGGTCCGCCGGGGCGGCGGCCGCGGTGCTGCCGCCGGCCGGGGAACCGTTCGCGCTGCTCGCGGCAAGCGGCTGGCTGCGGCTGCGCACCCCGTACGGCTCGGTGGCCGTGCGCACGGGCGGGCTCGCGGGCCTGACGGTCACCCCTACACACCACTGAGCCGTCGCCGGCCCGCCAAGTGCCGTGCTCAGTCGGCCGAGTTGATCATCGTGGCGGCGGCGTAGGTCAGGTAGTTCCACAGCTGCGTCTCGTGCTCGGGCGCCAGCCCCAGCCCGTCGACCGCGTCGCGCATGTGACGCAGCCAGGCGTCGTGGGCGGCGCGGTCCACCGTGAAGGGCGCGTGGCGCATGCGCAGCCGCGGGTGGCCCCGGTTCTCGCTGTAGGTGCGGGGGCCGCCCCAGTACTGGATGAGGAAGAGCACCAGGCGCTCCTCGGCGGGGCCCAGGTCCTCCTCGGGGTACATCGGCCGCAGCAGCGGGTCCTCCGCGACCCCCTCGTAGAACCGGCGGACCAGGCGTCGGAAGGTCTCCTCGCCGCCGACCTGCTCGAAAAAGGTCTGCTCCTGAAGCGTGCCGCGCGGAATCTCATTCACCCTTCCATGGTCTCAGACGCCGCACGACCCGCACCGACCCGTCGGACAGGCCCTAGCCCCGCCGCACCGTGATCGTCGTCCAGGCCCCCACGTGCACCCGGTCCCCGTCCTGCAGCGGTACCGGGACGTACGGCTGGATCGGGTCCTCCGAGCCGTTGATCGTGGTGCCGTTGGTGGAGTCCTGGTCGACCACCGCCCAGGTGCCGTCCGGCTGCTGGACGAACATGGCGTGCTGGTGCGAGACGCCCGGGTCCTCCGGGGGCACCGACAGGTCGATGTCCGGGGACTCGCCCGTGCTGTGCCGGCGGCGGCCCACGGTGACCTGGTGGCCGGTGAGGGCGAGCTGCTGTTCGGGCGAGTAGACGGGCAGGTTCAGGCTCGCCGCCTCCGGGCCGCCCTTGTTCATCATCCGCAGGAAGTACTCACGGTCCGGCGCGATGACGGCCACCCAGCCGACGGGCTGTGCGGGCTGTGCCGGCCGCTGCGGGGCGCTCGGCGGGCAGATGACCCAGTCGTCCTCCTCGCTGTAGGGGTGCTGCGGGGCCAGCGGCTCGGACGGGCGGTTCTTCTGCGACGGGCGGGACGGCTGGTAGACCCAGTCCTGCGGCACCTGGGGGTGCGGCGAGGGCGGCGGGTCGGACTGGAACGGGTCCGACTGGAAGACGTGCGGCTGCAGCGGGCCCGGCGGGGTCGGCCCCGGAGGGTGCCCGAGGTAGTTGTGGCCGCACTCCTCGCAGTACGGCGTCTGCGGCGTCTCGCGGGGCGTGCGGCACTGCGGGCAGAGCTCCGCCTGCACCGTGGCGTCGTGCTCCGCGTTCCAGGTCTGCGGGCCGCCGGTGCCGTGCAGGGGCGGCGGAACGGCCGGTCCCGTGGCTGCCGCCTGCATCCGGTGTCCGCACACGTCGCACCAGTCCTCGGCCTGGGACTGGTGGCCTTTCTCGCAGGTCGGCATCTCGGTCGCTCCCCCTCCAGCACCTTCTGTCGCTGTACTTGCCGTGCCCGTCCGTCACTTCTTGACGCGGACAGTCCTCGTCGAACGTGTCTCCAGCGTCATCTCCGCCTCCTTGGAGACGTTCGACTTCAGCCGCACAGTACCCGTCGCGGCATCGACGACGTCCACCACCTTGGCGAGCAGTTTCGCGGTGTCCTCATGGCCCGAGCGGGCGGCCAGTTGCACGGCCCGGCCGAGCCTGGCCGTCGCGCCGTCGACGTCGCCCGCCTTGCGCAGGTCCAGCCCCTCCTGGATGGCCAGCGCCAGTTCCGCCTGGCCCGTGTAGTGCGCGACCTGGGGGTTGATGGCGGTCGACGCCGCCAGGTCGTCCGTCCACACCGCGCGTATCAGCCCCTGCGCCAGCACATGCGGTGACGCTCCGTCGGGCGTGGGCAGGACCAGCGAGACCCGGGCGGCGAGCATCTCCTGGCCGACCTCGGCGTTCGGCACCCGGATGCCCACGTGGTAGTCGCGCGACTCGTCGCCCCAGGACCCCGTGGGGTAGTCGCCCGCGCGCGGACCGGCCTCCGCGCGCTGCCCGGTGAGGTCCTCGGTGCGCGGCGCGGCCAGCTTCACGAACTGCACCTCGGCCCGCTGCGGGGTCCACAGCCGCAGCTGGACGTCGCCGACGTCCTTGCCCATCACGGCTTCCATCATCTGCGTGAAGTCCGCGGCCAGCGCCGCCGGATCGGCGATGCTGTCGGCCGTCCCCAGCAGCCCCTCGGCGATGCGCCGGACCTCCTTGGGCTCCCAGTCCGTGCCCACCCCCCGCGCATCGCAGGTGAACCGGCCCGCGCACGTATCGAGCGTCCCCTGCAGCACGTCCGGTTCCTCGTGCTCGTTGCGCCCGTCGGTCAGCAGGATCGCGTGACGTATCGAGGCGTCGGAGGTGGACAGCAGCCGGTCGGCCAGACGCAGCCAGGTGCCTATCGCGGTGCCGCCGCCCGGGGAGAGCCCGCGCAGCGCCTGCTTGGCCTGTGCCCGGGTCGCGGCGTCGGCGACGGCGAGCCGGCCGTTGCCGGGGTAGGCCTCCTTCGCCTGGTGGGTCCCGGCGACGACGGCGAAGGCCACACCGTCGCGCAGCGCGTCGATCGCGGCCGTCGTGGCCTCGCGCGCGTGGTGCATCTTGGTCGGCGGATAGTCCATCGAGCCGGAGCAGTCGACCATGACGACCACGGCCGCATCCGGCTCCCAGCCCTGTGCCGCCGTGGGGGAGGGGGACAGATGGGGGATCCGGGGTGTCTCGCCGGTCGTGCCGCCGCCGGTGGAGGTGACCGTGACGATCGCGCTGACGTCGCGGCCGCCCTCGGGCAGATAGACGTTCTGGTACACCTCCACCGAGAAACGCGGCACGCTCGGCTTGGAGAAGTTGGCCATCCGATCCGCTCCTCTTCGAAACTCCACGTGTCACGTGTGCGGCGGGAGACGGCGGACGCCGGTGCCGGGTCGTGCACCGGCGCGCGATCCCCCCGTGGACGCTCGGCCCGTCAGGCCGATCCTGCCCCGTGCGGCCGTTCCGGGAAAGGCAGTACTGCCACTGTTACGTTGTCGTGGCCCCCGCCGTCCAGAGCGTGTGCCAGCAGACGGCGTGCGCACTCCAGCGGCCGGGTCCGGGCGTCGGCCGGGACGATGTCCGCCATCTGCTCGGCGGATTCGGCGTAGTTCCACAGTCCGTCGCTGCACACCAGCACCACGCCCGGCCGGTCCGGGTGGTACGACGCGGTGTGCGGCTCGACCTCGTACGCGTCCGCGCCGAGCCAGCCGGTGATGGCGTGGGCCCGCTCGTCCGCGTACGCCTCGGCCTCCGACATCAGCCCCGCCGCCACCATCTGCGCGGCCCACGAGTCGTCCTCGGTGAGCCGGGCGGGCTGGGTGCTGCGGTCGTCGGGCACCCAGTAGGCGCGGCTGTCCCCGACCCAGCCGATGGTCAGCAGGTCACCGGTGATGACCGCGCTGACGATCGTGCAGGCCGGTGCGTTCTCGTGGCGCAGGCGCTCGCTGTGCCCCGGGCGGCCGGGGGCGGCCAGGGCGCTGACGGCCTCGGCGGCCCGGACGATCGCCCGGTGGGTGGCCTCGCGCGGCTGCTCGCCGCGTGCCAGGTCCGTCGTCAGGGCCTCGCACGCGGTGGCCGTCGCCGCGGCCGACGCCTCGTCGGGGCGGGCCGCGGACGACACGCCGTCACTGACGACGGCGATCACGGCCGGGCCGCCGTCGGGCAGTTCCGCGGTGGCCACGGCGTATGCGTCCTCGTTGCGGTGGTGGCGCAGGCCGCGGTCGCTGACCGCCGCCGCACCTGCCGACTCGTGCTCCATGTGATCCCGTTCGCGCGGCTGTGCATGCCCGCAGTGCTCGCAGTACCCGTCTTTGTCGATCATGCCCGAACGGCAGCCCCCGCAGGGCCGCCCGGACGCGCCCGTGCCCCCCGTGCCGTGCCGTCCTTGCGCCGTCTGGGCGGGCACGGCCCCGGCGGGCGGGGCGAGGGAGCAGTCCTCGGCCCCGCGCAGGAGGACGGGCCCGGTCCGGTCCGGCGCGGGCGGCACCGCCGAGAGATCCGCGCCGCAGCGGCCGCAGAAGTTGTCGGCCGGCTCCAGCGGTTCGCGGCAGGCGGCGCACACCGTCAGCTGTGGGGGCAGTTGCGACATCGATCACACCCATGTCCTGGGGCGGTAACGGTTGGCCCGCTCCACCAGTTCGATCCGTTCCTCGCCGCGCTGGGCGAGGCGCGCCAGCACACGGTACGAGCGTTCCAGCCCGAACCGCAGCCCGCGCTCGTCCAGGCCGCTGCCGAGCAGGCCCAGCGCGCCCGGCGGGCCGCCCGGGGGCGCGCCCGGGCTGCCGGAGAGCACCCAGTCCAGCGCGGTGCCCAGCACCTCGGTGCAGAGCTGTTCGCGCCGGACCGCGTCCAGCCCGAAGCCGTCGAGCCGTTCCACCTGCCGGGCCGCCGCCTGGAGGTCCGTCAGCAGGGGGTCGGCGGCGGAGCGCTGCCGCAGCCGGGCCCGGACGGCCGCGACCCGGGCCGCCGTGCAGTGGACGGAGGCCTCGGGGACGGACTCCAGCGCCGCCACCGCGCCCGCGCGGTCCCCGCAGGCCAGGCGCACCCGCGCCAGCCCGAAGGCGGCGCTGACGAAGCCGGGGTCGGTGGCCCACACCAGACGGTAGTACTCGGCGGCGTTGTCCAGCTGGCCGAGCACCTCGGCGCACACGCCCAGGGCCAGCTTGGGCGCGGGTTCGCCGGGGAAGGCGTCGTAGACCGCGTCGAAGGAGAGCGCGGCCGTCTCGTGGTCGCCGGTGGCCAGGGCGTGCACCCCGCGGTACCAGACGACCCGCCAGTCCTCGGGGTGGTCCGCCTCCAGCGCTGCGAGCGCCTGCGAGGCGGAGTCGTCCTCGCCGAGCTCCAGCTGGGCGCGGGTCCGGCGCAGCCGCAGCTCGGGCGAGTCGGCGGGCGCCGCCTGGAGCGCCGCGTACAGCTCGGCCGGCTGCGAGGCCAGCAGGCCCGCGAGGAAGCCGGCGTTGGGGTCGTCGGCGTCGACCAGGGGCAGCGGCAGGGCGAGGGCGGTGGCCCGCGCGTCGAGCGGGGCGGTCAGTGCCGCCGGCGGCTGCGGCAGGGCGGGTGCCGTGGCCCCCGCAACGGCCCGGCGGCCGGTCACGGCGCGGGTGCCCAGCGCGGAGACGTCGTCGGTGCGCGCCTCGAACAGCCGGGTGTCCGCCACTCGCGGCTCCGGTCCGAACAGCCGCGACAGTGCGGGGCGCGGCATGCCGGTCTGCAGCGCGACGACCTCCCGCAGCACGCCCGTCAGCTGCTCCGCCATCTCCGCCGCGGACGCGAACCGGCGCTTGCGGTCCGGGTCGGTGGCGCGCACCAGCAGCCGGTAGAAGGACTCGAAGCGGGTGAAGACGTCGATGTGGGAGGGGTCGGGCAGGCTGTGCGCGAAGACCGTCGTGTAGCCCTGGAAGTCGAAGGTGAGGACGGCCAGGGTGCGGGCGACGGTGTAGAGGTCGGAGGCGACGGACGGGCCCAGTCCGGCGATCTCCGGGGCCTGGTAGCCCATCGTGCCGTAGATCGGGCTGTCCTCGTCGTCCATGCGCCGGACCGCGCCCATGTCGATCAGCTTCAACTGGTCCTGCTGCTGAATGGCGTTGTCGACCTTGAAGTCGCAGTACAGCAGGTTCCGGCTGTGCAGGTGGCCGAGAGCCTCCAGCGCCTCGATGCCGTACGCGCACGCCTGCTCGACCGGCAGCGGGTCGCGCCGGCCGTCCGGGGCCCGCCGCTCGTTGGCGATCTCCTTGAGGGACTTGCCGCCGACGTACTCCATCACGATGTAGCCGTCGAGGCTGCCGGTGCGCTGGTCCAGGTGCTCGACGAAGTTGTAGATGCGCACGATGTTGGAGTGCTCGATCTGCGCGAGGAAGCCCCGCTCGGAGAGGGCGGCCTGCAGCGCGTCCTCGTCGCCCGTGTCGAGCAGGCCCTTGAGGACCACCCAGCGGTCGTCGACGGCGTGGTCGATGGCGAGGTAGATCCAGCCCAGCCCGCCGTGCGCCAGGCAGCCCGCCACTTCGTACTGGCCGCCCACCACGTCGCCCGGGCGCAGCTTCGGCACGAACGAGTACGGGTGGCCGCAGTTGGTGCAGAAGCCCTCCGTGCGGCCCGGCCGGTCGCCGCGCGAACGCCCCACGGGCGCACCGCAGTCGCTCCGGCTGCAGAACCGCTTGCGCTCGGGCACCTCCGGGTCGGCGAGCACCGCGGCCCGCGGGTCCGGGCGCGGCACGCCCGGCATGGTGACCAGGCCCGCGCCCAGCTTGTTGCGGGTGGGGGCGGCCATGGTGGACGGTCCGCTGCTCACCGAGACCGAACGGGTCGCGACGCCCGGCGTGTGGCCCGTCACGGTCCTCGACAGCCGGCCGGGGACCGAGCGGCGCGAGGACGCGGACCCCGACGAGTGGGACGAGGACCCGGAGCCCCCCGAACCGGAGCCCCCCGAACCGGAGCCCCCCGAACCGGAGCCCCCCGAACCGGAGCCGCTCGAACCCGAGCCCTGTGCACCGGATCCGCCCGAGGAGCCGGACCCCTCCCGGGCCGCGCGCCCCGCGCTCGTGAGGCCCGTCGGCGGCGAGCCGATCATCCCGCTGGGCGAGACGACCGGCGCGAGCCCGCACTGGTCGCAGTACAACTCGCCGTCGCCGACGTCCTCGTAGCGCCCGTCGCAGCCGGGCCGTTGGCAGTCGCGCGCCGGGACCGTCCCCTGCGCCACCCCGCACACGGTGCAGTACGCCGTGCCGTCGAGCTCCTCGTAGGAGCCGTCGCAGCCCGCCTGTTCGCACGTGCCGCTCATGATTCCCCCCTGACGTCGGCGGGCGGGGCCAGGGCCTCCGCCACCGCCTGCTGATAGCGCAGCACGGCCCCCTCCGCGGCCACCAGATCACACGGCGCGCTCCACAGCATCCGGCGCGCCGCGTCGTACCGCTCGCCGAGGAAAGGGTCCTCCGCGAGGCCGTGCCGGGCGGCCTTCGCCTTGTACGCGTCCAGCCTGCCGCGCAGTTCGGCCCGTACCGCCAGTGGCGCCGTCACCGCCGTGAGCGACTCGCGGGCGCGCAGCAGCTCCTCCTCCGCGCGCTGCTCCAGGCCGTCCAGCAGCGGCGAGAGCCGGTGCCAGCGGGCGCATCTGCGGTGCTCGGCGGCGGCGCTCAGCTGCTCGTAGAGCACGGTCGGCGGGCCGGACACGGCCGGCACCACGGACGCGGCGATCTTCGACAGGACCTCGGCCCGCGCCTGCCGGGCCTCGACGAGCGTCCGGTCGGCCCGCGAGAGCACGTCCCGCACGCGCATCAGCCGCTGTTCGGCGTCCTGCCGCACGTCCAGCACCGCCTCGACCTCCCGCCGCACGTCCTCCAGGGCGCGGGCGGCGCGGTCGTAGCGCCGGGTGTCCGGGCGGCCGCCGCCCGGGGCGGAGCTGGGCGAGGAGCCGGTCCAGAAGGCCAGCGGATCCGATATCACCTCGGACCGCAGGGCGGCCAGCTCCCGGGTGATGTCCTCCAGGTCGTCGCCCGACGGGTGTTCGCCCGGCCGCACGCCGATCGAGTGGGCCAGCGAGCGGGTGCGCTGCAGCTCGGCGGCCAGCAGGTCGATGCGGGCGGGCAGCGCGGACCAGACGGCGTCGGCGGTGACGACCACGTCCAGCGCCTGCGCGTACCAGCCGTTCATCCGGTCCACCAGCTCCTGCAGGGTCAGCTGTTCGCTGAGCCTGGCGGTGCCCGCGTCCGGGGCGGCGGGCAGGGTGACGGCCGTGCCGCGCAGCAGGTCGGTGAGCTCGGACAGTTCGCCCTGGGTGGGCCAGCGGCGGCGGCCGCGCAGTTCGCGGGCCGCCTCCAGGGCGTCGGTGTAGGCGTCGAAGTACGTCCACAGCCGGGCGATGAGCTGCTCGGCGAGCTCCCATCTGCTGCGGGTGGTGCCGCTCAGTTCCGCCCCCTCCAGCAGGCGGCGGCCCGCGTGGTCCTGGAGGGCGAGCAACGAGGACTCGACCGCCTCGTGCTCCGCGCCGAGCCGCGCCAGCGCCCGGTCGGCCTCCTCGCGGCTCAAGGCCGGCCCGGTGGGCCCCGCGACCGCCATCGATCCCCTCTCCTGTCGTCGGCCCGGCAGCGCCGGTGCTGCCGTCCTGTCAGTCCCTGTACTTCGGCTCCGGGGGAGCAGTGATCCCCTTCAGGTCGGCGGCCAGCCACTTGCGGTACGCCTGCATCCAGGGGCTGTCGCCGCCGCCGCGCCGGAACTCCTCCAGTACTGCGTTGACCCGGCGTACCAGGTCTTCGTCCTTGAGATTCATCGCCACGCCGTACGACTCGGTGGTGAACGGTTTGCCGACGAGTCCCACGGACGGGTCCTGGGCTGCCTGTCCGGCGGCCAGGGCGCCGTCGGTGAGCACCGCGTCCGCCTGCCCGAGCTGCAGCCGTACCAGGCAGTCGAGCTGGTTGGGCACGGTCAGCACGGAGGCGGCGTGCGGGTTCTTCTTCAGCTCTGTCTCCGCGGTCGATCCCTTCGCTGCGCACACCCTCCTGCCGGCCAGGGAGCCGTCGAACCCGCTGATCGGCGAGTTCTTGGGCTTCAGCAGCTGCTGGCCCGTCCCGAAGTAGGCGGTGGAGAAGGCGACTTGCCCGGCCCGTTCGCAATTGATGGTCATGGTACGCGCAATGATGTCCACCTTGCCCTGTTGCAGCGCGGGGATGCGCTGACTGGTGGTGACCGCAATGAAGATGACCTTGTCGGGGTCGCCCAGCAGGTCCTTGGCGATGGCGTGCACCAGATCGATGTCGAAGCCGCTGAGCTCGCCGGTCGCGGGGTCGCGGTAGCCCCAGTGGTAGCTGTTCTGGTCGACTCCCGCGATCAGGCGGCCGCGGGACTTGATGCGCTGCACGGCCGGGCCGTCCACGGTGGACGGCCGCAGGCTCGCCTCCGGGTCGGTGCACTGTGCGGCGCCGGCCGACGGCGCGGCCGCGGCCACCGGCTGCGTACGGTCCTCGTGCTGCGGCGCTCTGCCGGAACGGTCCGGCAGCTGGACGGCCACCGCCGCCGCCACCGCGCACGCGGCCGCCGTGGCGGCGGCCAGCGCCGCCCTCCTCCGTGCGTGGGTCCTCACGCCCCGCCTCCCCCCTGTCACCGGTATTCCGACAGCCTGCGGCCGATGCCGAGCACCGCGCCCGCCGCGGCCAGCAGGGCCAGGACCGCCGCCCCGGCCGTCAGCCCGGTCAGTGCCCCGCGCCCGTTGTCGGCGGAGTGCCGGAACTGCGCCTGCTCGTGCGACAGAGCCTGCTGCAACTCGCTGTCCACCCGGTCGAAGGACTCGCCCGTACTGTCCTTCCCGCCGTTCACCATCCGCAGTGCTCCCTTGTAGTCCCCGCTGACGTCGGCGGTGCGTGCGGCACTGTGCTGCCGGAGCCACTGCCCCACGTCCGTCACGGCCTTGGCCACCGGGTCACGCCCTGCTGCACCGTCCGCGAGCGCTCCGGCCCGGTCCATCAGGGTGCCGGGGGCCGGAGCGGCCCGGCCGGCGTCGCCGCTGCCGTTGCCGAAGAGCTTCTTCATGTCCTTCTGGAAGCTCGCCTCGTACAGGTCGTCCCCGGTTGCCGGATCGAGCACCGAACCCCGGGACACCAGGGTGAGGTTCTCGTCGCCGCGGGCCTGGAGCGAGCTGATCCGGGCCTCGTTGAGGACCTGCAGGGACTGCGCGCCGTGCCGGTCGGAGTCGTCCAGCTCCGCGCGGGCCACCGTGTGCCCGGCGACGAGCCACAGCAGCACCACCGCGGTGGCCGCCGTCGCGGCCAGCAGTCCGTGATTGAAGACGCGATTCGTACGCAGGTAGTTGCGCCGCTGCGCCCAGCCGAGCGCGCCGAGGGTGACGGCGCCGGCGGCCAGCGCGGCCCAGGGCCAGGCCTTGGCGTCCCGGTAGTCGGAACCGAGCCGTCCGGTTTCCGCCTCGTAGAGGGCGCTGGCGGCGGGCAGCAGTTCGCCGCGCATCCGCTCGCTCGCATAGCGCAGGTACGCGCCGCCGAGCGGCAGGCCCTGGCGGTTGTTCGCGCGGGCGGTGTCCACCAGGCCGGTGTAGACGGGCAGTTGCTTGTTGAGCGTGGCGATCTGACGGCGTTCAGTATCCGAACCGCTCGTGTTCGCCGCGGCCTTGACCAGCAGCTCGGACGCCAGGGCGATGTCCTGGTCGTAGCGGTCGCGTGCGGCCTTCGGTTCCTGGCCGCCGGCCAGGAAGCCGGAGGCGGCCGTGGTGTCGGCGTCGGCGAGCGAGCGGTAGATGCTCGCCGCGTCGGCGCTGAGCGGCTGGCTGTGCGTGACGACCGCGTCGGCCGCCGAGGCCCGGTCGTTGACCTGCCAGGCGGTGACGCCGCCGAAGACGGCGAGGACGGCCGCGAGCGCGGCACCGATGATGCGCAGGCGGCCCGGCTCGGTCGTCGCAGCGGCGCGCAGGCGGGTGGCGCCTTCGCGCCAGGCCGTCTGCTGTGGTTGTGACACGAGACCTCCCCCTTGGTCGCTGGCGCCAAGTATGACCGGAGAGGGCCTGCGCGCCCACCCGCTGTCACCCCATGAACGCGGGGCCCTCGCGGGGCGTGCCCCGTCAGGGGCGCGGGGCGGTGACATATGCGGCTCCGCCGCGTGGGCGCGATCAGCCACCGACGGCTTGCAGCCGACGCATCACCCCGGGAGCTTCGACTGCGGGCGCGTCGTGGCCTGTCGCGCAGTTCCCCGCGCCCCTGACGGGGCGCTACGCATACGCCTCCCGCAGCGTCCCGTAGGCCTCCCTCGGTGCCCCCAGTCGGTCCAGGCCCAGCAGGGCCGCGCCCATGACGGGACGTGCCGTCACCACCACCGGCACCGCCTTCGGGGCGCACTCCGCGAGGAGGGTCAGCACCCGTTCGTGCAGCAGCGGATGACGTGCCGCCAGCACGCCGCCGCCCAGCACCACCGGAACCTCCGCCTCCAGCAGTCCCAGCCGGCCCAGTGCGACCCGGGCCATCGCGACGATCTCCTCCGCCTGTCGCGCCACGACCGCCCGGGCCACCGCGTCGCCCGCCGCCGCCACCGCGAACAGCACCGGCGCCATCTCGTACCGCCGCGCCGCCGGGAGCAGGCCCCGGTGCAGTGCCTCGATCAGCGCGGGCATGCCGGGCAGCCCGAAGTGGGCGGGGAGCGCCCGGGCGAGTTCGCTCGGTTCGCCGCGGCCGTCGTCCGCCCGGGCCGCCCACCACAGCGCCTCGTCCGCCAGGCACCCGCCGCCGCCCCAGTCGCCGGAGATCCGCCCGATGGCGGGGAAGCGCGCCACCTTGCCGCCCGGTGCCACGCCCGAGCAGTTGATGCCCGCGCCGCACACCACGGCGACCCCCGCCGGTTCCGGGCCGTCGGGCAGCCCGGCCCGCAGCAGCGCGAAGGTGTCGTTGGCCACGGTCACCGACGGGGCCCAGCCCAGGCCCTCGATCTCCGCCGCCAACTCCGCCTCCTCCACGGGGAGATCGGCATTGGCCAGGCACGCCTGGACGTGGCCGGTCCGCGGGCTTCCGCCCAGATCCGCCCGGGCGGCGGCCGCGGCGGCGATCGGCACCAGCCCCGCCACCGCCGCCGCGGCCCCCGTCTCCGAGGGCCGGAAGCCGCCGCCGCGCGCGGCGCCCAGGACCGTGCCGTCCGGGCCCACGAGGGCGACGTCCGTCTTGCTGTTGCCCGCGTCGATCGCGAGCACGGTTCCGGTCAGGCCCACGCCAGGTGCTCCCGGTTGTGCGCGAGGAGCGTGTCGGTCAGCTGGTCCGCGTACTCGGCCTGACCGATCAGCGGGTGTGCCAGCAGCGCCCGGAAGACCCGGTCGCGGCCGCCCTTCAGCGCCGCCTCCAGGGCGAGGTGCTCGTAGGCGGTCACGTTGGCGATCAGCCCCGCGTACAGCGGCTCCAACGGCCGTACGGGCAACGGGTGTGCGCCCCGCGCGTCCACCGACGCCGGGACCTCGATCACCGCGTCGTCGGGCAGGAACGGCAGGGTGCCCTTGCTGAACGCGTTGACGACCTGGACGTCCCCGGTGTCGCGCAGCAGCGACGACGTGAGCGCGACGGCGGCCTCCGAGTAGAACGCGCCGCCCCGCTTCGCCAGCAGCTCCGGCTTCTCGTCCAGGGCCGGATCGGCGTACAGGGCCAGCAGCCGGCGCTCCATCTCCGCCACCTCGGCGGCCCGGGACGGCTTGCCGCCCAGCTCCCGGACGACCGCGTCGTGCTGGTAGAAGTACCGCAGGTAGTACGAGGGCACCACGCCCAGCCGGTCCAGGAGCCCGCGCGGCATGCGCAGGTCCTCGGCGATGGCGTCGCCGTGCCCGGCCAGCAGCTCGGGCAGCACGTCACGGCCGCCGACGCGCACCGCGCGCTCCCACGTGAGGTGGTTGAGGCCCACGTGCTCCAGGCTCACCTCCTCCGGGGCCACGTCCAGCAGCCGGGCGAACTTCCGCTGGAAGCCGATGGCCACGTTGCACAGCCCGACGGCCCGGTGCCCGGCGGTCAGCAGGGCGCGGGTGACGATCCCGACCGGGTTGGTGAAGTCCACGATCCAGGCGTCCGGGTTGCGCCGCCGTACGCGCTCGGCGATGTCGAGGACCACCGGCACAGTGCGCAGCGCCTTGGCGAGGCCGCCCGCGCCGGTGGTCTCCTGGCCGACGCAGCCGCACTCCAGCGGCCAGGTCTCGTCCTGGTTGCGGGCGGCCTGCCCGCCCACGCGCAGCTGGAGCAGGACGGCGTCGGCGCCGTCCACGCCGGCGTCGAGGTCCGGGGTCCAGGAGATCCGGCCGGGGTGGCCCTGCTTGCGGAAGATGCGCCGGGCCAGCCCGCCCACGAGCTCCAGGCGGTCCGCGGCCGGGTCGACGAGGACGAGTTCCTCCAGCGGCAGCACGTCCCGCAGACGTGCGAAGCCGTCGACGAGTTCGGGGGTGTAGGTCGAACCTCCGCCTACCACGGTCAGTTTCACGGGATCAGCCCTTTACTCCGGTGAGGGTGACGCCTTCGACGAAGGCCTTCTGCGCGAAGAAGAAGACGACGATGACCGGCGCCATGACGAGCAGGGTGGCGGCCATGGTGAGATTCCAGTCGACGTTGTGGGCGCTCTTGAAGGATTCGAGTCCGTACGACAGCGTCCAGGCGCCGGGATTCTGCGCGGCGTAGATCTGCGGGCCGAAATAGTCGTTCCAGCAGAAGAAGAACTGGAACAGCGCGACGGCCGCCAGGCCCGGCCGGGCCATGGGCACGACGATGCGCAGCAGCGTGCGCAGTTCACCGCAGCCGTCCATCCGGGCCGACTCCAGGTACTCCTTGGGGATCGTCAGCAGGAACTGCCGCAGCAGGAAGATCGAATACGCGTCGCCGAAGGCCATCGGGACGATCAGCGGCCACAGCGACCCCGACAGGTGCAACTGCTGCGCCCACACCAGGTACATCGGGACGACGACGACCTGGGGCGGCAGCATCATCGTGGCGATGACGAGCATCATCGCCGGACGCCTGCCCCGGAAGCGGAACTTCGCGAGCGCGTAGGCGACGGGCAGGGACGAGCACATGGTGAACAGCGTGCCCAGCCCGGCGTACAGCAGGGAGTTCTTCCACCAGTCGAGGAATCCGGGGGTGCGGAAGACGGTCGCGTAGTTGGACCATTTCCATTGGTGCGGCCACAGTTCGCCGCTCATCGCCTGTTCGTCGCTCATGACGGAGGTCAGGAGGACGAAGACGAACGGCAGGACGAAGAAGAGCGCCGCGGCAACGGCCGTGGCGTGGACGGCGATCCAGTGGAGCGTGCGGTTCCGATGCATGCCGGATCAGTCCTCCGCCGTCAGCAGGCCGGTGCTCCTGCGCATCAGCAGCGAGGTCACGGCCATCGCGAGGGCGAAGAGCACGAGTGAAAGCACGCATGCCGCACCGGTGTTGAAGTTCTGGAATCCGAGCGAATAGACCAGCTGCGGCACGGTGAGCGTGGAGTGGTCCGGATATCCCGGCTGGATCACCGAGCCGGGCCCGATGTTGACGCCGGAGGCGAGCTTTCCGGCGACGAGCGCCTGCGTGTAGTACTGCATGGTCTGGACGACTCCGGTGACCACCGCGAACATCACGATCGGGGTGATCGACGGCCAGGTGACATAGCGGAATCTCGCGAGTGCCCCCGCCCCGTCCAGCTCCGCCGCCTCGTACTGCTCCTTGGGCACGTCCAGCAGCGCGGCCATGAAGATCACCATCAGGTCGCCGATGCCCCACAGGGACAGCAGCACCAGCGACGGCTTGGCCCAGTCCGGGTCGTTGAACCAGTTCGGGGCGTCGATGCCGACCGCCGAGAGGGCCTCGTCCACCGGCCCCGTCCCCGGGTTGAGCAGGAAGACGAACGCGACGGTGGCGGCCACCGGCGGGGCCAGGTACGGCAGGTAGAAGGCGGTGCGGAAGAATCCGGCGCCCGTCTTCACCTTGGTGACCAGCAGCCCGATGCCGATGCCGAAGGCGACGCGCAGCGCGACCATGACCACCACCAGCCAGAGCGTGTTCCACAGCGCAGGCCCGAAGAGCGGCATCTGCTGCAGGACGTATTTCCAGTTGCGCAGGCCCACAAAGGTCGGGGCCTGGATCTGGTTGTAGTGCATGAAGGAGAAATAGACGGTGGCGACGAGCGGGTAACCGAAGAAGACGGTGAATCCGACCAGCCAGGGCGAGAGGAATCCGAGGGTGCGCAGCCGCTCGCGGGTGCGTCTGCGGCGCAGGGAGGATGCGGTACCGGTACCGGGGGCCATGGCGGTACTCCGTCAGTTCGCGGACTGGAGGTTGTCGTCGTCGATCTGCCGGTCGAGCCTCCGCAGCCCCTTGTCCAGGTCGCGGACCTTTCCGGCCTCGACGGCGTAGCCGAAGTCCTGGAGCGCGGTGATGTACTGCCCGCCGTTCACCGACGGCGGCATTCCGGTGCTGTCCGGGTGCGCGGCGATGTCCAGGAAGGTGCGGAAGGCGGGGTCGCGGTCGAGTTCCGGCGAGGCCAGCGCGGCGTTGGTGGACGGCACGTTGTGGATGGCGTTGGCGAAGGCGACGACTTGACCGGTGTCGGTGGTCAGGAACTTCACCAGTTCCCAGGCCGCGTTCTGGTGCCTGCTGCTGTGGGCGATGCCGATGACCGTTCCGGTCAGATATCCGCGCCCGTACGTCCCGGCCCGGTCGTCGGGGACGGGCAGCGGGGCCGTGCCCCAGCGGAATCCCGGTTTCGCCTCGTCGAGCATCAACCCCCGCCATTCGCCGTCCAGATGCATGGCGAGCTTTCCGGTGAGGAAGGCGTTCTGCGAGGACATCTCGTCGCCGAAGCCGGTGCGGTAGGTCTCCAGCGACGTGTAGCCGCCGAGGGCGGAGACGAGTTGCTGCTGGAAGGAGAAGAACTGCTTCGCCGCGGGTTCCCGGGCGAGCATCGCCTTGCCCTCGCCGTCGAAATACCGCGGCCCCCACTGGGCGAAGAACCGGTCTGGGCTGTTCTGGTACAGCCGGAAGTCCGGCATGAATCCCAGCTGCCGGTACGCACCGTCCTTCGTGCGCCGTGTGAGCCGGACGGCGGCGTCCTTGAACTCCGACATGGTGCGCGGGGGCCGGGTGATGCCGGCTTTCTCGAAGGCGTCCTTGTTGTAGTAGAGCCCGTACGCGTCGGCGAGCAGGGGAAGGGCGCACTGCCGGCCCTGGTAGCCGGAGTAGCGGACGAGGGGCGCGGGGAAGATCCGGGACTTGTCGAGTCCGGACTTCGCGAGGAAGGGATCGAGATCGACCCACATGCCCGAGGAGCAGTACTGGCCGACGTTGTTGGTGGTGAACGAGGACACGACGTCGGGCGCGTCCCCGCCGCCCGCCCGCAGGGCCTGGTTGACGGTGTTGTCGTTGACGTTGCCGGTCGCCTCGACCTTGATCCGGGGGTGCAGCTTCTCGAACCGGGCGATCGACGCCTTGACGGCCGCGACCTCCTTCTTCTCCGACCAGCCGTGCCAGAACCTCAGGGTGACGGGCCGGGCGGGGTCGTCGTCGGCGCTGCCGGTGCTCGGATGCGCGCATCCGGCGAGCAGCAGTCCCATGGCTAACAGCAGCAGGACGCGGGCGCGTGACATGGCGGAACGTCCCTTCGGGCGGCGGATGAAGGAGAGGGAGGGTGCGGTCGTCAGGCCGTGGTGTCGAACACCGTGTTGCGTGCTGCGGCGAGTGCCGTGTGCAGGGCGCCGAGGAGGATGGGGGAGCCCTCGACCGTGCTCAGCCGCAACTCCGGCCGGGGCAGGTCGAGTCCGGACATCTCGTCCTCGATCAGTTCGCGCAGCCGGTCGCCGCCGGCCAGGCAGACCTCGCCGGAGAGCACGATCAGCTCCGGGTCGACCACGGCGACGACGGCCAGCAGCGCGGTGGCGATGCGGTGCGCCAGCTCGGCGAGGACGGCGTCGCCGGCACCCGGCGTGGCCGCGGCGGCGGCCAGTGCCTCGGGGGCGCCGGCGGCGTCGATGCCGTGGCGGCGGGCCAGCGCGACCACGGCGGCGGAGACGACGAGCCTGTCCAGGCCGCCCTCGGCGAGGGGCCCGGGGGTGCCCGCGGGCCTGCTGCGGACGACCGGGGCGCCCGGCATCGGCATGTAGCCGATCTCGCCCGCCCCGCCCCGCGCGCCGCGCAGCAGGCGGCCGCCGAGCACGATGGCGGCGCCGACGCCCTCGTCGGCCCAGAAGTGGACGAAGTCGGCGCAGTCCCGGGCGGAGCCGCAGTGCTGTTCGGCGACGGCGGCGAGGTTGACGTCGTTCTCGACGACCACGGGCGTGCCGAGTGCGGCGGAGAGCTCGTCGACGAGGGTGTGCGACTGCCAGCCGGGCAGGTGGGGTGCGTACCGCAGCCGCCGGGTGCGCGGGTCGAGGGCGCCGGGGGTGCCGACGACGGCGCGGCACAGGGCGTCCCGGCCGAGGCCGGCCGCGCGCAGCGCGCCGTCGACGGCCCCGGCCACGAGCTCGGGGGTGCGGGTGCGGACGTCGTCCGCGGCGGCCTCGGCCTCGATGCGGTGCCGGCCGACCGTGGTGCCGGTGATGTCGGCGACGGCCGCACTGATGCCGGCCTTGTCGACGGCGAGGGCCGCGACATGCGCGATGCCGGGGTTGACCTCGTAGAGCAGGGCGCTGGGCCCCGGGCGCCCGGTGACGCTGCCGGTGGTGCGGACGAGGCCGGCGGCTTCGAGGCGGGCGAGGAGCTGGGAGGCGGTGGGCTTGGACAGCCCGGTCAGCTCGCCGAGCCGGGTGCGGGTGAGGCGGCCGTGGGTGATCAGCAGGTCCAGGGCGGCCCGGTCGTTCATGGCCCGGAGGACTCGGGGGGTTCCGGGGGTGGTGGCCATGGTCGCTCCCGCGGAGGTCTGTTGGGAAACCTTCCTAATCGTCACGAGGACGGTATGCGAGCGGAAACGTGGGGTCAATGGTTTGCGCCCCCGAAGGGGCGCGGGGCTTCCGATGTGCGGCTCCGCCGCGTGGGCGCGACCATCCCCAGCTACCGCTGGGAAGTGCCCCCCAGACGCGCCCGCAGATGACGTGCTGCCCCGGGGTGGTGTGTCGGCTGCGGGCCGGTGGGGGCTGGTCGCGCAGTTCCCCGCGCCCCTTACGGGGCGGGGAGCCGCGTGACGCGCTCGGCTACTTGCCCAGCGTGGGACCCGGCGGTATCGGGGCCGTGGCCATGGACTGCGGCGAGGCCGGGTTGCCCAGTGCCGAGGGGGCGGCCACCGCGGCCGTCGGGTCGGCGGCCGGCGCGGCGTCCGCGGCCTGCACCACGTCCATCCGGATGCCCGCCGCGTCCAGTGCCTGCTTGATCCGCCAGCGCAGCTCCCGCTCGACGCCGGAGGCCTCCCCGGGCGCCGTCTTCGCCTGGACGCGGACCACGACCGAGTCCAGGCCCACCGAGTCCAGGCCCATGACCTCGACCGGCTCCCAGATCTTCTCGTCCCACGGTGCGGCCTTGGCCATGTCCTGGCCCGCCGACGCGATGATCTCGCGGGCCCGGTCGAGGTCCTCGTCGTAGCGCAGGGAGACGTCCACGTCGGCCATGGACCAGCCCTGGCTGAGGTTGCCGATGCGCTTGACCTCGCCGTTGCGCACGTACCAGATGGCGCCGTTGGGGCCGCGCAGCTTGGTGACGCGCAGGCCCACCTCGATCACCGTGCCCGTGGCGACGCCGGCGTCGATCTCGTCGCCGACGCCGTACTGGTCCTCCAGGATCATGAAGACGCCGGACAGGAAGTCGGTGACGAGGTTCCGGGCGCCGAAACCGATGGCCACACCCGCGACACCCGCGGAGGCGAGCAGCGGGGCCAGATTGATCTTCAGCACGGACAGCACGGTCAGCGCCGCCGTGCCCATGATCAGGAACGAGGCGACGCTGCGCAGCACCGAGCCGATGGCCTCCGAGCGCTGCCGCCGCCGCTCGGCGTTGACCAGCAGGCTGCCCAGGGCCGTGCCGTCCAGGTGGTTGGTGGTGCGGTTCATCCGCGCTATCAGCTGGGTGATGCCGCGGCGGATCAGGGAGCGCATGGCCACCGCGATCACGACGATCAGGATGATGCGCAGACCGTTGCTGAGCCAGATGGACCAGTTCTCCTCGACCCAGCCGGCGGCGTCGTTCGCCGTCCGCTGGGCCTCGTCCAGGGACGCGGGGGGACGGGGCGTCGAGTCTGCGGCCAGGGCAGCGGACAAGAACACAGCAGAAATCCTCCGAGTTAGGACACACGCCCGCGGCGGGGACGGCGCGGGCAGACCCACCACACTATCGGGGCAGGGCGGGTCCCCCGTTGTTGTGTTCGAGACGGGGCGGGTATCGAGCAGGTCCTGCCAGGGGTTGGCCGCGGTGTGCCGCAAAACACCTGTGACCCGTTACCCGGTCATGGTGGCGCTCCGACCAGGGCGCAGGGGACACTTGCAGGAGATCGTCCCGGCGCGAGCCACGCGCCGCCGGCGTACAAGGAGGCACCCGTGCCGCATGTCCTGGTCCTCAACGCGTCGTACGAGCCGCTCGGCGTCGTACCGCTCCGCCGCGCGCTCATACTCGTCCTCAACGAAAAGGCCGTCAGCCTTGAGGACACCGGCGCCTATCTGCACAGCGCGACCTGCACCATCCCCGCACCCAGCGTCGTGCGCCTGAAGCGCTTCGTGCGGGTCCCCTTTCGGGGCCCCGTCCCGCTCACCCGCCGTGCCCTCTTCGCCCGCGACGGCGGGCGCTGCGCGTACTGCGGTGGCGTCGCAACCAGCGTCGACCACGTCGTGCCGCGCAGCCGCGGCGGGCAGCACGCCTGGGACAACGTGGTGGCTGCATGCCGCCGGTGCAATCACGTCAAGGCCGACCGGCACGTCTCCGAGCTGGGGTGGCGGCTGCGCCACCAGCCCGCTCCGCCGTCCGGGCTGGCGTGGCGCATCATCGGCACGGGGCATAGGGACCCGCGCTGGCTGCCCTACTTGGAGGCCTACGGCGCGGAGGACGCGATGGCCCGGATCGACGGCATTTCCGCCTGAGAGATCCGGGCCATCGGCATTCGATGGCCCGGACCTCGGGGCGCTGCGCCCCGTCAGGGGCGCGGGGAACTGCGCGACCAGCCACATACGACCCGCAGTCGAAGCTCAACGCACCGCGTAGGCCTCCACCCCGGCAAGGGCGGCCCCCTTGTCGCCCTCGATACGGACGAACCGCACGTCCGGCACATCCATGCGCACGGTCTCCGTGCCCCCTGGGCTGCCCGCAGGGCGCCAGGTGCGCCCGTCCGAGGAGACCTGCACCCGGTAACGGGCAGGCCGGGCGCCGTCCTTCCAGTGCAGCACCAGCCGCCCCAGCCGCACCGGACGGGCCAGGTCCAGCTGCCACGTCCCGTCGCCCGACGCAGTCGTCCCGCCGCGTGCCAGGTCCGGGCCGTCGGTGGGCGGATACGCGTGGACGGTGACCGTCCGCTCCTGCCCGGCCAGCTTCAGCTGCACCGCGACGTCGTGCCCCGAGGCACCCGCGGGCACCGAGATCTCGATCCGGGCCGTGGTCACCCCGCCCCGCGGCACCGTCAGCTCGGCCGGGGCGTTCACGGTGACGCCTGAGGGGGCGGTCACCGCGAGGCGCTCGCGGACGGTGTCCGGCCGCCGGTTGATCATCCGCAGCTCGACGACGGCCGGGCGGCCGCCGATGTCCGTGTCCACCTCGTTCCGCGCAAGGTCGAGGTCCGCGGTGGGGGTGTCGGCGAACCAGGGCGCGATCTCGTGCACGGCGGGCGGGGCGGCGGCCGCGCCGTCCCAGACCAGCCGCAGCCCGTCGGCCCTGACGCCCTTGCCGGGCACCTGGGTCCAGCCGCTGTCCGACAGCGGGCCGAGCCGCTGCCAGCCCGCGGCCGGGTCGTGCGCCTCGACCGCGCCGCGGGTGCCGGGCGCCGGGTCGGTGAGCACGGTGACCGCGGCCAGCGGGTGCGGCCCGCGCACCGCCACCGCCAGCGGGGCGCCGCGGGGCGGGGTGACGGCGGTGGCCGGGTCGCCGTCGGTGGCCTTGCCGCCCGTGCGCAGCGGGCGGTCGACGCCGGTCCAGCCGTTGGCCTTGGCGAGGGCCTTGTCGAGGAACGGGGTGAGCACCCCGGCCCCGACGGTCGCGTTCTCCGCACCGATCTGCGCCCTCAACTGCTGCACGTCCAGCTGGGCCTGCCAGGCCGCGGCGCCGTCGCCGCGGGCCTGCGCGGTGAGCATGTCCACCGCCCGCTGCCCGGCCCGGCCGTGCCGCCCCAGCTGGTCCAGCCACGGCCGGAGCTCGCCGCCCAGGGCCGGCGACAGCCGCTGCGGGGCGTCGGCCATGGTGCGGAAGGCGGCCCGCAGCCGGTCGGCGGCCTCGCCCAGCTTCCCGGTGTCCGCGCCGCCGAGGGCGGTCCAGAAGTCGTCCAGCAGCGGCCTCAGGTACGCCGACTCCTCGCCGCCCAGCATGGACGAGGCCTCGTTGCCGGCGAGCGCGCGCAGCGCGTCGCGGGTCGGCCCGTCGCCGCCCGCGAGGTCGTCGACGGCGGCCTTCCAGGACTCGTCGGGCCGGTAGCCGCGTGGGTTCCAGGCGAAGTCGGCCGCGGTGAACAGCGGGATGCGGGAAGCGGCGGGCTGCGCCGGGGCGTTGGCGAGCAGCGCGGCCGAGCCGGTGGCCACGGCGGGCTCCCTGCCGGTGTACGGCCCGAGGAAGATACGGTCCTGCGCGAAGTCGTTGACCGGGTAGTTGTCCATGGTCACCAGCGGGTGCCCCAACGCCGAGCGGGCGTCGGCCAGTTCGGCGCCGGTGATGGTCCTCGGCACCACGCCCACGCCCGTCCAGGCCACCTCCACGCGCGGGTCGAGCGCATCGGCCAGGGCGCGCCGGAAGTCCGTGCGCCCGTCCTGGTAGTACTCGGTGGGCAGCAGCGACAGCGGCGCCGCCTCGGACCCCTTGGCCGCCAGGTGCGCCGCGAGCGCGTTCGCGACCTTCGCCTGCGCCTTCGCGGCGGCCTTGGGGCCGGAGCCGAAGGCGTCCCGGTCCGCGCCACAGTGCCACTCGGTGTAGCTGACGTCCTGGAACTGCAGTTGGAAGGCGCGCACGCCCAGCGCCCACATCGCGTCGACCTTGCGCTTGAGCGCCTTCAGGTCGTCGCCCGAGGAGAAGCACATGGCCTGCCCCGGCGCCACGGCCCAGCCCAGCGTCACGTGGTTGCGGCGGGCCCGGTCGGCCAGGTCGCGGAACTCGGCGCGCTGCGCGGCCGGGTAGGGGGCGCGCCAGCGGGCCTGGCGGTACGGGTCGTCGCCGGGGGCGTAGAGATAGCGGTTCTGCTTCGTGCGCCCCAGGAAGTCCAGCTGCGCCAGCCGCTGTTCGTGCGTCCAGGGGTCGCCGTAGAAGCCCTCGGTCAGGCCGCGCACAGCTGTGACCGGCCAGTCGCGCACGACCGCCCCGGCGAGGACGCGGCCGCCGTCGCGCTGCACCGCCAACTGCCGCAGCGTCTGCGCCGCGTGGAACAGACCGTCCGGGCCCATGCCCGAAAGCGCCGCCACCGGGCGGCCGTCGATCTGTCCCGTCGCCAGCCGGTAGCCCCCGGAGGGCAGGTCGGCCACGGGCGGGGCGCCGAGCGTGCGCAGGGCGTCCTCGGCCGCCCTGCCGCCCGCGTAGACGATCAGCCCGTCCGGCGGCGGGGTGCCGCCCGGCTGGGCGTCGACGACGGTCCGCGCGCCGAGGCCGCGCAGCAGGGTGCGCAGCGCTTCGAGCGTGTACGGGTCGGTGTTCTGCTCGGCCATGAGCGTGACCTGGTCGCTGATGCGGGCGCCCGCGCCCTGCGCGCGCGCCGTCTGCGGGCGCGGCCAGACCGGCGGCAGGGCGCCCGTGCTCTGCGGGTCGGTGTCGGGGGTCGTCGGGGCCGCGGTGTCGCCGGGGCGGGGGTCGGCGAGGGCGTCGGGCGTGCTGCCGAGCAGCCCGCTCAGCAGCGCCGCGGCCAGCACGGTGAGCCCGGCCCGCCGCGGCCGGCCGAGCCGGCCGGTGCCGAGGACGGGACCCGGCGGCCCTGCCGGACGGGCCTCGTACGAGGAGTCGTTGCTGGGGAACGGCACGGGCATTGCTCCTCGTTCTGGTGTCGCCTCCGTGGTCGCCGAGCCCATCACCAGGCGAATCGCGATGTCAACGCGGGTGACCGAACTGCCGGTAATGACCGGTGCGTCAGAGGTGAAGAAGGCGGGGATGTCCACCAAAGAGCCGTCAAATCGACAGCGGAGACCGTAATGTGACCCCGTCGGGCGCCCCCTGGAGCGGCACCAGCGGTACCGGACCCCCGGAGGTCTGCATGAGCCGAGCGCGCCTCGCCCAGCTGCACGGTGTCGCCACCTCCTACAGTCTCTCGCCCGGCCGCACCGTCGACGTGCCCGAGGACACCGTCGTCGCGGTCCTCGCCGCGCTGGGCGTCGACGCCTCCACCCCGCGCGCCGTCCGCGCGGCCCTGGCGGAGCACGAACAGGACGCGCAGCGGCGGCTGCTGCCGCCCACGGTCGTGCTGCGCGAGGGCGCCCGGCTGTCCCCTGCCCGGCTCCCCGCGGGCGGTGCGCTGCGCGTCGAGACCGAGGACGGCCGGACGCTGGAGTGCGACGGCTCCCCGGGCGGCGAGCCCGACCTCGGCCCGCCCCTCGGCACCCACCTGCTGCATGCCCGCACCGCCGACGGCCGCTCCGCGAGCGCCCACCTGATCGTCGCCCCGCACCGGCTGCCCGCACCCCCCGAGCGCGGGCACGGCTTCCTGGTCCAGCTCTACTCCCTGCTCTCCGCCCGCTCCTGGGGCATGGGCGACCTCGGCGACCTGGCCGAGCTCGCCGCCTGGTCGGGGCGCACGTTCGGCGCGGACTTCGTCCAGGTCAACCCGCTGCACGCGGGCGTCCCCGGCCGGGCGGGCGCCCCCACGGACCCCTCGCCCTACCGCCCCTCCTCGCGCCGCTTCCCCGACCCGGTGCACCTGCGCATCGAGGAGATCCCCGAATTCGCCTGCCTCACCGGCCCCGACCGCGACCGCGCCGGCCAACTGGGCGCGGAGGCGGCCGCGTTGCGCGACGCCGTTCTGCACCAGGGCGGGCTCATCGACCGCGACGCCGTCTGGGACGTCAAGCGCCGCGCGCTGGAGCTGCTGCACACCGTGCCCCTGGGCCCCGGACGCCGGGCCGCCTACTGCGACTTCCTCGCCGACCGCGGCCGCGCCCTGGAGGACCACGCCACCTGGTGCGCGCTCGCCGAGGTGCACGGCCCCGACTGGCGCTCCTGGCCCGCGGCCCTGCAGGACCCGCGCTCGGCCGGCACCGCCCGCGCCCGCGGCGCACTCCTCGACCGCATCGACTTCCACTGCCGGCTCGCCTGGCTCACCGACCGCCAGCTCGCCGCCGCCCAGCGCTCCGCGCGCGAGTCGGGCATGCGCATCGGCCTCGTCCACGACCTGGCCGTCGGCGTGCACCCCTCGGGCGCCGACGCCTGGGCGCAGCAGGACGCCTTCGCCTCCGGCATGTCCGTCGGCGCGCCCCCCGACGCCTTCAGTCCCCGCGGCCAGGACTGGGGCCTGCCGCCCTGGCGCCCCGACGCCCTGCGCGCCACCGGCCACGCCCCCTACCGCGAGCTGCTGCGGGCCCTGTTGCGGCACGCAGGGGCGCTGCGCATCGACCACGTGATGGGGCTGTTCCGGCTGTGGTGGGTGCCGCAGGGCTGCGAGCCCGCGCAGGGGACGTACGTGCGCTACGACCCCGAGGCGATGCTCGGCGTCCTGGCGCTGGAGGCGCACCGCGCGGGCGCGGTCGTCATCGGCGAGGACCTGGGCACGGTCGAGCCCGGGGTGCGCGAGGCGCTGGCGGAGCGGGGCGTGCTGGGCACCTCGGTGCTGTGGTTCGAGCGGGACTGGGCCAAGGAGAACGGCGACGGCTCCCCGCACGCCGAGCCGCTGGAGCCCGGGCGCTGGCGCTCCGGCTGCCTGGCCACCGCCACCACGCACGACCTGCCGAGCACCGCCGCCCGGCTCACCGGCGGCCATGTGGCCCTGCGGCACCGGCTCGGCCTGCTCACCCGGCCGCTGGCGGCCGAGCAGCGGGAGGCCGCGGCGGAGACGGCGGAGTGGCTGGCCCTGTTCGCCCGGCTGGGTCTGCTGCCCGAGGGCCAGGGCGACGAGGAGGCGGCCGTCAAGGCCGTCCACCGCTTCCTGCTGCGTACCCCCGCGCGGCTGGTGGGCGTCTGGCTGCCGGACGCGGTCGGCGACCGCCGTCCGCAGAACCTGCCGGGCACCTGGGACCAGTACCCCAACTGGCGGCTGCCCGTCGCCGACGAGGCCGGGCGCCCGGTGTCGCTGGAGGGGCTGGCGGCCTCGCCCCGGCTGCACGCGCTGATGGCCGAGATCCGCAGGTGGGAGCGGGTGCGGAGCCCATAGGCCACCCCGGACGCGCGAGGCTCGCCGGTGTCCGATACTTTGAGCGCGTGAGCAATAAGGTCAACAAGAACGCCATGCGTGCCGGAGCCATCACTGCCGGCACGATGCTGATGCTGCTGATGTCGTCCCCCGCGTTCGCGCTCACCCGCGACGACGGCGACGACCCGGGTCCCGGCCTGAGCATGATCAACACGCTCGGCCTCTTCGTCGCCGCGCCGATCGTCCTCTTCCTCGTGATCGCCGGCCTGGTCATGGTCCTGTCCCGCAAGAGCGACAACGTCCACACCCACGACACGCACTACGCGAAGGCCTCGCGCTAGCGCGTACGGCCCCTGCGACGGCCCCGGTTCCGCGAACGACGCGGAACCGGGGCCGTCGTGCATGTGCGGGACGACCACGGCCTTTATGCCGCGCTTAACCTACGGTGTCGTAACCTACGGGGCCGTAAGTGAGCACGTCCCCCCCCAGGAGCCGTCAGTGACCATCACCCCTTCCCGCGTGTGGACCGACAGCCGGCTGCTGTACGCGCTCGAGGAAGCCGTCGAGACCGAGCTGAACCGGCACCTGAAGGTCGCCAAGGAATGGATGCCGCACGAGTACGTGCCCTGGAGCGAGGGACGCGACTTCGACGGCGTCATGGGCGGCGAGGCCTGGGCCCCCGAACAGTCCAAGGTCTCCGACATCGCGCGGACCGCGCTCGTGGTCAACCTGCTCACCGAGGACAACCTTCCCAGCTACCACCACGAGATCGCCACGCTCTTCGGCCGGGACGGCGCCTGGGGCACCTGGGTGCACCGCTGGACGGCCGAGGAGGGCCGGCACGGCATCGTCATGCGCGACTACCTGCTCACCTCGCGCGCCGTCGACCCGGTCGCGCTGGAGCGGTTCCGCATGGCGCACATGAGCGAGGGCTTCGAGTCCGACAACCGGCACAGCATGCTGCACTCGGTGGCCTACGTGGCCTTCCAGGAGCTGGCCACCCGCATCTCGCACCGCAACACCGGCCACCACTCCGGCGACGAGGCGTGCGACCGCATGCTCGCCCGCATCGCGACGGACGAGAACCTGCACATGGTCTTCTACCGCAACCTGCTGGGCAGGTCCTTCGAGCTGGCGCCCGACCAGACGATGTGCGCGGTGCGGGACGTGGTGACCGGCTTCCGGATGCCCGGACACGGCATCCCCGGCTTCGAACGGGCCGCCGCCCAGATGGCGATCGGCGGCATCTACAACCTGCGCATCCACCACGACGACGTCCTGCAGCCGGTGCTGCGCTTCCTGAAGGTCCTGGACATCGGCGGCCTCGGCCCGGAGGGCCTGCGCGCCCAGGAGGAACTCGGGGCGTTCATGAACGGTTTGGACGACCAGGCCCGCCGCTTCGACGAGAAGCGGGCCGCCCTGCTGGCGCGGCGGGCGGCCAACCGGGGCTGAGTTCGGCTGCGGGCCGCCAGTGGTTGCTCGCGCAGTTCCCCGCGCCCCTGACGGGGCGCGGGGAACCACCCACCCGCGGTAAGCGATTACGCGGCAGCCGCGTCCGCCGCCTGTGCCTTGAGCGCACGCTCGATCCCGGCACGGGATTCGGTCACCAGCCGCCGCAAGGCGGCATTCGGCTCCGCCGAAGCCAGCCACGCGTCCGTCGCATCCAGCGTCGCCTGCGACACCTGCAGCGCCGGATACAGCCCGACCGCGATCTGCTGCGCGATCTCGTGGCTGCGCTCGTCCCACAGCTGCTTCACGGCAGTGAAGTACCGCTCCGCGTACGGCGCGATCAGCTCACGGTGCTCCGCCTGCTGGAAGCCGCCGATCACCGACTCCTGCACCGCGTTCGGCAGCTTGCCGGACTCCACGACCGAGGCCCACGCCTCGGCCTTCGCCTCGGCGGTGGGCCGTGCGGCACGCGCCCACGCCGCGTGCTGCTCGCCCGCGCTGGTCCTGTCCCGCTCCAGCTCCGCCTCGATCGCCTTCTCGTCGGCGCGGCCCGTGGCGACGAGGCGGCCCAGCAGGTCCCAGCGCAGCTCGGTGTCGACGGCCAGGCCCTCGATCGTCTCGCCGCCGTCGAGCAGGCCGGCCAGCAGGGCGAGCTGCTCGTCCGTGCGGGCGGTCGCGGAGAACGCCCGCGCCCAGGCGAGCTGGTGGTCGCTGCCGGGGGCGGCGGCGCGCAGGTGCTCCAGGGCGGCCTCGCTCCACTGCGCCAGGCCCGTCTCCCGCCAGTCGGGGGCGGCGTACAGGTCGAGGGCGAGCTTCACCTGGCGCTGCAGCGACTGCACGACGCCGATGTCCGACTCCTTGGCGATGCCGGAGAGGACGAGGGCCAGGTAGTCGCGGGTGGCGAGCTCGCCGTCGCGGGTCATGTCCCAGGCGGAGGCCCAGCACAGGGCGCGGGGGAGGGACTCGGTGAAGTCGCCGAGGTGCGCGGTGACTGTGGCCAGCGACTCGGCGTCGAGGCGGACCTTGGCGTAGGACAGGTCGTCGTCGTTGAGCAGGACGACGGCGGGGCGCGGCTTGCCCGCCAGCTGCGGCACCTCGGTCAGCTCGCCGTCGACGTCGAGCTCGATGCGCTCCTTGCGGACGAGCTTGCCGTCCTCGTGCTCGTACAGGCCGATCGCGATGCGGTGCGGCCGCAGCGTCGGCTCGCCCTTGGCACCGGCGGGCAGCGCGGGGGCCTCCTGCTTGACGGCGAAGGAGGTGATGACGCCATTGCCGTCGGTGGCGATCTCCGGCCGCAGGATGTTGATGCCGGCCGTCTCCAGCCAGTTCTTCGACCAGGTCTTCAGGTCGCGGCCGGAGGTCTTCTCCAGGGCGCCCAGCAGGTCGGAGAGGCGGGTGTTGCCGTAGGCGTGCTCCTTGAAATATGCCTGCACGCCGCGGAAGAACTCGTCCATACCGACGTAGGCGACCAGCTGCTTCAGGACGGAGGCGCCCTTGGCGTAGGTGATGCCGTCGAAGTTGACCAGCACGTCGTCCAGGTCGCGGATCTCCGCCATGATCGGGTGCGTGGAGGGCAGTTGGTCCTGCCGGTACGCCCAGGTCTTCATGGAGTTGGCGAACGTGGTCCAGGAGTGCGGCCACTTGCTGCCCGGCGCGTAGGCCTGGCAGGCGATGGAGGTGTAGGTGGCGAACGACTCGTTCAGCCACAGGTCGTTCCACCACTCCATGGTGACCAGGTCGCCGAACCACATGTGCGCCAGCTCGTGCAGGATCGTCTCCGCGCGCACCTCGTACGCCGCGTCCGTCACCTTCGAGCGGAAGACGTACTGGTCGCGAATGGTGACCGCGCCCGCGTTCTCCATCGCGCCCGCGTTGAACTCCGGCACGAAGAGCTGGTCGTACTTGGCGAAGGGGTACGCGTAGTCGAACTTCTCCTGGAACCAGTCGAAGCCCTGCCGGGTGATGTCGAAGATCTCGTCCGCGTCGAGGAACTCGGCGAGCGACGGGCGGCAGTAGATGCCCAGCGGGACGCTCTGCCCGGTCGCCGCGTTCTCGTACGTGCTGTGCACCGCGTGGTACGGGCCGGCGATGAGCGCGGTGATGTAGGTGGAGATCCGCGGCGTCGGCTCGAAGCGCCAGACGTTGTCGGAAGGACGCTCCGGGGTGGGCGAGTTGGAGATGACCGTCCAGCCCTCGGGGGCCTTCACGGTGAACCGGAACGTGGCCTTCAGATCGGGCTGCTCGAAGGAGGCGAACACGCGGCGCGCGTCCGGCACCTCGAACTGGGTGTAGAGATAGGCCTGGTTGTCGACGGGGTCGACGAACCGGTGCAGGCCCTCGCCGGTGTTGGTGTACGCGCAGTCGGCGACGACCTTCAGCTCGTTCCGCCCGGCGATCAGGCCCGGCAGCGCGATCCGGCTGTCCTGGAACACCTCGGAGGCGTCCAGCGCGGTCCCGTTGAGCACGACCTCGTGCACGGCCGGGGCGACCAGGTCGATGAACGACGCGCCGGCCTCCGCGGCGTCGAAGCGCACGGTCGTCACGGACCGGTACGTGCCGCCCTCCTGCGCGCCGGAGAGGTCGAGGTCGATCTCGTACGCGTCCACGGTGAGCAGCCGGGCCCGCTGCTGCGCCTCTTCACGGGTGAGATTCGTTCCGGGCACCAGTGCATCTCCTTAACGTCCGTATCGCGTCTTTCGGCCATCCTTCCACGCCGTCGCTGTCCGTGGTGGGGCGTACGCCGACAGCGGAGGGCCGGGCCCCTCACGGGTGCCCGGCCCTCCGCCGTCGGTCGGTTGCCGCCCTGGTCAGCCGCGCAGTCAGCCGCGCAGCTCCGCGGCGACGAGCTCGGCGATCTGGACGGCGTTGAGCGCCGCGCCCTTGCGCAGGTTGTCGTTGGACAGGAAGAGCGCCAGGCCGTGTTCGACGGTCTCGTCCACGCGGATGCGGCCGACGTACGAGGCGTCCTTGCCGGCCGCCTGGAGCGGGGTCGGGATCTCGGACAGCTCGACGCCCTGGGCGTCCTTCAGCAGCTCGTAGGCGCGCTCGACGCCGATCGGACGCGCGAAGCGGGCGTTGACCTGGAGCGAGTGCCCGGAGAAGACCGGGACGCGGACGCAGGTGCCGGAGACCTTGAGGTCCGGGATCTCCAGGATCTTGCGGGACTCGTTGCGGAGCTTCTGCTCCTCGTCGGTCTCGAAGCTGCCGTCGTCGACGATCGCGCCAGCCATGGGCAGCACGTTGAAGGCGATGGGCCGCTTGTAGACGGCCGGCTCGGGGAACTCGACGGCCCCGCCGTCGTGCGTCAGCCCGGCCGCCCCGTCGGCGACCTTGCGGATCTGCCCGTCCAGCTCGGCGACGCCGGCCAGGCCGGAGCCGGAGACCGCCTGGTAGGTGGTGGCGACGAGGGCGGTGAGCCCCGCCTCCTCGTGCAGCGGCTTGAGCACCGGCATGGCGGCCATGGTGGTGCAGTTCGGGTTGGCGATGATCCCCTTGGGCCGGTCCGCGATCGCGTGCGGGTTGACCTCGGAGACGACCAGCGGCACGTCCGGGTCGCGGCGCCAGGCGGAGGAGTTGTCGATCACTACGGCGCCCTGGGAGGCGACCTTTTCGGCCAGGGCGCGGGAGGTGGCGCCGCCGGCCGAGAAGAGCACGATGTCGAGGTCCGAGTAGTCGGCCGCAGTCGCGTCCTCGACCGTGATCTCCGTGCCCTGCCAGGACAGCGTGGAGCCCGCGGACCGGGCCGAGGCGAACAGCCGCAGCTCGCTGACCGGGAATTTCCGCTCGGCAAGGATCTTGCGCATGACCGTGCCGACCTGACCGGTGGCTCCGACGATTCCGATCCTCACGAGGGGCTCCTCTACCTCACGTCGCTCCGTGGACGGTACCCATCATGCGGGACACCCCTGGCCAAAAGTCCAATCCGTTGTCCGAGGGGCGGGACGCCCGCAGGGGCGGTGCGGGCGGGGTCCGTATTCGCACGTACCACAGCTTGTGGGACAAGCGGACTAATCCGCCACCCTCGGGACGGGACCGGAGCTTCCCCCGCGGGTGAACGCTGAATGAGCGTCAGTCCGCCAGGGGACGAGTGCTGTATGTCAGTTCGCACTAGCCAAGATCCATGTGCGGGGATCGGCGGCGGGCGTTGCGGTCTTGTTCACGCCCAGGTCATCCGCGCTGTCAACGCTCCCGACTGACCGGACCTGCAGCCCGCCCGACCGACCGTACGTGACCGCAAGCCTTCGCGTTCGCACCCGGGGAGACGCCATGCCCGCAAGATCACGCAGGACCGCAGCCACGCATGTCGACCGCCGCACGTTCCTGGCCGCCGCGGGCGCCGTCACCACCGCCACGGGCTTCGGCCTGGCCCTCGGCGCCGACCACCGGCAGGCCGCGGCGGCCCCCTCCACGGACCCCACCCCCGGCGCCTCCGCCACGGCCTCCGCGTCCGCCACCGCCCGGGCCGGCGGCCCCGACGGGAGCGAGCCCG